>NZ_JANGBZ010000030.1:0-32813 GCF_024462915.1 Clostridium sp. DFI.5.61 | reverse complement strand
CGCCCTGGTGGCCACCCGGTTTGGGGACGGGGCGGGCGTCCCCTCCCGACAGCGGGCCCCCTTTGTCTGGATCTCAGGGCTCTTTCCGCCGGGCCATGCGCTCCAGGGCCGCGGCGATATTTCCCTCCATCACGGTATTGACCCGGCTCACCAGCCTGGCGGGCTCCTCCTTCATGCCCCCCTGCATCCACTCCACCGTCAGCCCCACAAAGGCGTACTTGTAGAAGTGGGCCAGGAAGGCCCGGTCCTCCTCCGGGACCTGGGTCTCCGCCGCCCTCTCCTCCACTACGTCCCGCATCAGCTGGTAGGTCACCCGGTACAGGTAGCCCTCCAGCAGCTCCCGGCTGACGGAGTGGTAGGTATTGCGGACCAGGGCCCGGTTGTCCCGGATGTACTCCAGGACCTGGAGGAACCCCTGCTGCCAGGTGTCCCCGTCCCGCTTTCCCTCCAGCAGGCGCTGGGCGTCGGTGGTGTAGATCCACTCCAGCAGGGCGTAGATATCCTGAAAGTGGTAGTAAAAGGTCTGGCGGTTCACCCCGCACTGCTCGGTGATGTCGGCGATGGTGATCTTATTCAGCGGCTTGTGCTCCAGCAGCTCCTTCAGCGCAGAGGCCAGGGCCCGCTTTGTGATCTGCGACATGGCGCTCCTCCTGTCTCCGGTGCCTTCCGCCCACGTCCGGGGGTCAGGACAGCTGGAACTGACCGGTGTAGAGTTGATAGTAGCGTCCCTTCTGGTCCAGCAGCTCCTGGTGATCGCCCTTCTCCTGGATCTCGCCATGCTCGATGACCACGATGCAGTTGGAGTTGCGGACCGTGGACAGGCGGTGGGCGATGACAAAGACGGTGCGGCCCTCCATCAGGGCATCCATCCCCTGCTCGATGTGCCGTTCGGTGCGGGTGTCGATGGAGGAGGTGGCCTCGTCCAGGATCATCACCGGGGGATCGGCCACGGCCGCCCGGGCAATGGCCAGCAGCTGGCGCTGGCCCTGGGACAGGTTCGCCCCGTCCCCGGTGACCATGGTCTGGTAGCCGTCCGGCAGGCGGCGGATGAAGGAGTGGGCATTGGCGCTCTTAGCGGCGGCGACGCACTCCTCGTCAGTGGCATCCAGCCGTCCGTAGCGGATGTTGTCCATGATGGTGCCGGTGAACAGGTGGGTGTCCTGGAGCACCGCCCCCAGGGAGCGGCGCAGGTCGTCCTTGCGGATGGCCTTCACATCGATGCCGTCATAGGTGATGAGTCCTCCCTCGATCTCATAGAAGCGGTTGATCAGATTGGTGATGGTGGTCTTGCCCGCGCCGGTGGAGCCTACGAAGGCGATCTTCTGGCCCGGGTTGGCGTAGACGGTCACATCTTTCAGGATGCGTTTGCCGGGCACATAGGAGAAGGCCACATGGCTGAACCGGACGGCCCCCTTCAGCTCGGTGAGGTAGTAGTCCTCCCCGGGCACGTTGCGCACGGTGCCCCGGATCAGGTGGAGGGAGGGCTTGCCCGTGTGGTCCTGGTACTTCCAGGCCCAGCCGTGGCCGGCCAGGGCGGCCAGGTCGGTCACTTCGGTGAGCCTGCCGTCAGAAGCCACCTCCACCCAGATGCCCTGGGAGGAGTCCACGCTGGGAGGCAGCAGCTTCAGGCCGCCGCTCTCGGTCCGCTCCGCCTGGCCCAGCTCGGTGAGGGCATCCTTTGCTCCCACCAGCACGGGGACCAGCGCCATGGCCGCGGTCCTTGGAGTCTTCCAGGCCCAGACACGGGGCCGGCCTGCGCCGTCAAAGACGGACAGGGTGCCGTTGGCGTCCTTCTCCGCCCCCACCAGGGTGACGGTCCCCTCGTCCACCTCGGGCTGGGTGTCCATCACCTCAAAGATCCGCTCGGCGCCCGCCAGGGCGGAGAGGAGGGTGGTCATCTGCTGGGAGATCTGGTTCAGGGGCTGGCCCACCTGCTTGGAGTAGTTGAGATAGACCACCAGGCCGCCCAGGTCAAAGCCCTGGATGACAGACAGCAGTCCGCCGAATGCGGCGGTGAGGGCGTAGCTGATGTTCATCAGGTTGCCCGACACGGGCATGATCATGGTGGAGTAGAAGTTGGCCTTCTGTGCCGCGTCCCGGTAGGTCTCATTGAGCTTGCGGAACTGATCCTTGGCCTGCTCCTCGTGGGTGAATGCCTTGACCACCTTCAGCCCCTCGATGATCTCCTGGATGTCGCCGTTCACGTCGCCCAGGGCTGCCTGCTGCTTCTGATAGAAGCGGCGGCTGCGCCCGCCCAGCTTGTTGAACAGCACCATGGTGAGCGCCAGCACCAGGGCGGTGACCAGGAACAGCTTCCAGTTGATGAAAAGCATCATGGCCACCAGGCCCACGAACATCAGGCAGCTGGAGCACATGGAGACCACGCTCTGCTCCAGGGCCAGCTGCACGTTGTCCGCGTCGTTGGTGAAGCGGCTCATCAACTCGCCGTGGGGGTGCTTGTCAAAGTAGGAAAGCGGCAGGTCCTGCAATTTGTCGAACAGGTCCTTGCGCAGCCGGTTGATCCCCCGCTGGGCCAGCCGCACCAT
This sequence comes from Clostridium sp. DFI.5.61, assembly GCF_024462915.1. Classification (NCBI taxonomy): domain Bacteria; kingdom Bacillati; phylum Bacillota; class Clostridia; order Eubacteriales; family Clostridiaceae; genus Clostridium; species Clostridium sp. DFI.5.61. Next base: position 30,267 of record NZ_JANGBZ010000030.1, on the reverse strand, counting down.
GACGGCGGACTGTCCGTAGGTGGCCGCGCAGCCGATGAGGTAGATGCCTACCAGGACCAGGATGGCCCGGCCCAGGCCGGCGAAGTCGGTGCAGCCCGACCAGATGAAGTCGTTGATGATGCCCCGCATCATGTAGGAGCCGCCGATGTTGGTGAACACCGAGATCAGCAGGCATCCGAACACGGCCATCAGGGGCAGCTTGCTGCGGGTGAGATAACCCAGCAGCCTGGATATGGTCTTGCCCAGATCCTTGGGCTTCTGATAGCCCCCCCGGGGGGCGCGATTGGGTCCCGGCATTATTCACCAACTCCTTCCTGCTGAGACTGATAGATCTCCTGATAGATGGGACTGGTAGCCAGCAGCTCCTCATGGGTGCCCCGGGCCGCAATGTGGTCATCCTCCAGAATGAGGATCTCATCGGCGTACTGCACCGAGGAGATCCGCTGGGCAATGATGATGACAGTGGTGTCCTTCAGGTTGGCGGCGAAGGACTCCCGAATGGCCGCCTCTGTGGCTGAGTCCACGGCAGAGGTGGAGTCGTCCAGGATGAGCACCGCCGGCTTGCGGAGCATGGCCCGGGCGATGCACAGTCGCTGCTTCTGGCCGCCGGACACGTTGACGCCGCCCTGGGACAGGCTGGTGTCAAAGCCGTCGGGGAACGACATGATGAAGTCATAGGCCTGGGCGTCCTTGGCCGCCTGGATCATCTCCTCCTCTGTGGCCTCCGGGTTGCCCCACAGCAGATTCTCCCGGATGGTGCCGGAAAAGAGGATGTTGGTCTGGAGCACCATGCCGATGCGGCCCCGGAGCTCCTCCAGGGGGTAGTTCCGCACATCCACCCCGTCCAGCAGCACCTGGCCGCCGGTGACATCGTAGAACCGGGGGATCAGGTTGACCAGAGTGGATTTGCCCGTGCCGGTCCCGCCCACGATGGCCACGAACTGCCCCGGCCTTACATGGAAGCTGATGTGGGAGAGCACGTCGTCCCCGCTGCCCGAGGCCACATATTTGAAGGAGACGTCCCGGAACTCCACCTCGCCCCTGGGGGCGGGCAGGACGTGGTCCGTTCCGTCCGCCGCCTCCCCGGGGAGGGCCGCCCGGCAGATCTCCCCCTCCGGCTTGTTCTCCACAGAGGGCTCTGTCTCCAGCACCTCCTTGATGCGGTGGGCGCAGGCCTGAGCCCGGGAGAGCTGGAGCAGGGACATGGCCACCATCATCACGCTCATGAGGATCTGCACGATGTAGTTGATGAAGGCCTGGAGGTCGCCCAGTTCAAAGGTGCCCCCCATGACCATGCCTCCGCCGAAGTAGAGCACCGCCACTGTGGCCCCGTTGAGGGCCAGCATCATCACCGGCATGATCGCAATGATCCGCAGGCCCACCGCCAGAGCGGCGTCCATCAGCTCATCGTTGGACTTCTTGAACTTGATGCGCTCGTAGCCCTCCCGGACAAAGGCCTTCACCACTCGGATGGCCACCAGATTCTCCTGGAGCGTATTGTTCAGGTTGTCGATCTTGGTCTGCATGGTCTCAAAGAGCTTGGTGCACACCTTCATCAGAATGCCGATCACCAGCACCATCAGAGGAATGACCACCACCAGCACCAGTGCCAGCCTGGCATTCAGATAGAAGCTGATACACAGGGCGGCCACCAGCATCACTGGAGCCCGTACCAGCATCCGCAGACCCATGGCCAGCATCATGGTCATGGCATTGACATCGTTGGTCATACGGGTGATGAGGGAGGCGGAGGAGAAACGGTCAATGTCCGCAAAGGAGAACTCCTGCACCTTGTCGAAGAGGCACTGGCGCAGATTGGCGCCAAAGCCCTGGCTGGCAAAGGCAGAATACTTGGCCGCCAGCACACCGCACAGCATGGCCACGCCCGCCAGCACCAGCATCACCGCACCCAGCTGAAAAATGTAAGTCTCGTCGCCGGCTGGGATGGCCGTATCCACGATCTCTGCCATGACCAGGGGCAGCAGCAGCTCACAGATGACCTCCACCACGATGAGGATGGGAGACCAGACCGCCTGCCGCTTGTAGCCCTGCAGGTGGGTCAGAAACAACTGAAGCAAATCGATCATCTTCCTTTCTTGGTTTTTTAAGAAGCTTATGGTCAAAATGACGAGAAATCCAGCCGCGCGCCCGCCGCTTCATCGTTCCCGCCCTCAGGCAAGGGGAGAAGCCCGCACGCCGGCCAGGGGAGCCTGGAGGTTCTCCAGCATCCGCAGATAGAAGCCCCGCATCACTGCCTGCTCCTCGGTGGTAAAGCCGGTGAACATTCTGCGGGTCACCCGCTGCAGGCAGGCGAAGCAGTCGTCCACCGCCTTCTCCCCCTTGGCGGTCAGCCGCACCCGGTTCCTCCGGGCGTCCCCAGGCTCCGGCTCCCGGTGAATATACCCCTTTTTCTCCAGGGATTTCAGGGATGCTGCCACTGCGGGCGGCGAAATGTTCAGCAGCTCCGCCAGCTCCCTCTGGGCCTGCCCGTCCGGGCAGCGCTCCCCCGCGCTGCGCAGGATGCACAGCAGAAGGGGATGGCCCACTTCCTGCAGTCCCGCCGCGCTCAATTCCGCCTGCACCGCATTCCGATGCGCCTGATGCATCTGGTGTTCCAACACACCCAGATCCATGTTCAGACTGGACATATCTCCGCCCCCTTACGGAATATTTTTCAATCATTAACGGCTTAATAATTAACATGCTGATTATTTTAGCATTCGGCCATAAAAAGTCAAGGGGAGCCCTGTATGTTTCAAAAATTGTTCATAAATGGACCGGCCCTCCCCTCTGCGGAGGCTGCGTCCCCGTGTAGGGCGTAGTGCCCCCATCGGCCCTGCACGGGATACAGGCCCCACCACTCCCCATCCTCCATTTATTTCATTTTCAGAAAGCTTATTGGGAACATTCGTTTGACTTTTTTGCTTTCCTGTGCTATGCTTTTATTAAATGAACCGACGACGCCCATCTGTGGAAAGGAGTCAGACCATGGAGAAACTCACTGCGAAGCAGCAGAAGATCTACGACTACATCCAGACCTTTTCCGCGGAACATGGCTATCCCCCTTCTGTCCGTGAGATCGGCGCGGCTGTGGGTCTCAAGTCCCCCTCCACCGTCCATTTCCATCTGAAGGGGCTGGAGGAGGCTGGCGTCATCATCAAGGCAGAGGGCAAGACCCGGGCCATCACCCTGTCCGGCACCGGCCGGCCGGTGGCGGAGGAGCAGGACCCCCACGCCGATCAGATCCCGGTGGTGGGCAGTGTGGCTGCCGGCTCCCCCATCCTGGCGGAGGAGTGCATTGAGGACTACCTCACCTTTGATACCCAGGGCCTGTCCGGGGAGCACTTCGCCCTGCGGGTGCGGGGGGAATCTATGCTGGACGCCGGCATCCTGCCCGGGGACTTAGTGGTGGTCCACCGCCAGCAGGAAGTCCACAGCGGTGAGATCGTGGTGGCCCTGTTTGAGGATGAGGCCACCGTCAAGACCTATCGCCGGAAGGACGGCCATGTGTGGCTCATGCCGGCCAACGACGACTATACCCCCATCGACGGCGACCGGGCCGAGATCCTGGGCAAGGTGGTGGCGGTAGTCCGCCGCTACTGAGTCCCGCCCCGGTGTTTTTCCTGCCTCTGAAATAAAATTTTTGCCAGATCCCCGGGATTTTCTCTTGACATCCCGGGGATTTCCTATATAATAATTAAGCCTGTCTTTCTGATGAGACAGGAGATATCCTTGCTCCCGGGTCTTCCGGGGGCCATATGTCCATAAGGAGGTGCAAGAACTATGGCAAAAATCAACGCGAACTACGAGGCGCTCTACATCCTGGACCCCGCCCTGGGCGAGGAGGAGATCACCGCTCTGGTGGAGAAGTTCAAGGGTGTGGTGGAGGCCAACGGGACCGTCTCTGAGATCGATCAGTGGGGCAAGCGCCGTCTGGCTTATCCCATCAACGACCTGAACGAGGGCTACTACGTCCTGATGACTTTCAATGCCGCCGCCGCCATTCCCCACGAGCTGGACCGTCTGTTCCGGATCAACGACAGCGTGATGCGTTCCCTGATCGTCTGCAAGGACCAGTGAGGGAGGCGGGCATATGCTCAACAAGATCATCCTCATGGGTCGTCTGACCCGTGACCCCGAGCTCCGGCACACCCAGACCGGGACGGCTGTGGCCTCCTTCTCTCTGGCAGTGGACCGGGACTTTAAGGACAAGGCCACCGGCGACCGCACCACCGATTTCATTGATGTGGTTGCCTGGCGGCAGACCGGCGAGTTTGTCAGCCGCTACTTCACCAAGGGCCGCATGGCCGTGGTGGAGGGCCGCCTCCAGATCCGCGACTGGACGGACAAGGACGGCAACAAGCGCCGCAGTGCCGAGGTGGTTGCCGATAACGTCTATTTCGGTGACTCCAAGCGGGACGCGGAATCCGCCGGCCCGTACAGCGGAGGCTATTCCGCCCCTTCCGGCGGGCGTTCTCCCGCCCCCTCCGGCTTCGGCGCCCCCGACATGGGCGACCAGTTTGCCGAGCTTTCTGATGACGACGGGGAGCTGCCCTTCTGAGAGGGGACACCCGTGATACTTTGACCGATATGGTCTGAAAAGGAGGTTTCTCTCATGCCTATGGATCGTGATAACCGGGGCCCTCGCGGCCGCAAGCGCCGCAAGGTCTGCGCCTTCTGCGTGGACAAGGTGGAGTGCATCGACTATAAGGACGCCGCCAAGCTGCGCCGTTATATCTCCGAGCGGGCCAAGATCCTGCCCCGCCGCACCACCGGCACCTGCGCCATGCATCAGCGCCAGCTGACTGAGGCCATCAAGCGCGCCCGTCAGGTCGCCCTGCTGCCCTACGTCACTGACTGATCGAGCTTTATATGGATAAAAACCCGGCGATCCTGTGATCGCCGGGTTTTTTATGCCTGTTCTGCTTGATGGATCTGGTCCCCCAGGGGGATCTCGGGCATCAGCTCCCGGGAGATGATCTCCAGCATCCCCTCCAGCTTGGCCACGTCCTCCGGGGAAAAGCGGGCCCGGATACGGCTCATGACAGTGTTGAGATAATGATAGCTGATGTTGTAATAATCCAGATACTTCTGGGTCGCCACCAGGTGGTACTCCCGCTTATCCTCCTGGGACTGCCGCTTTTCTACATACCCCTTCTGGACCAGGCTGTTGATCTTGTAGGCCGCGTTGGGGGGAGAGATGCCCACGAAATTAGAAAACTCGTTCACCGTGGGCTCCCCCAGGGCCAGGATGATCTCCATGCAGAAGGTCTCCACTGTGGTCAGCGTGGCCTCCCGCCGCTTGAAACGCCCGAACACCGCCCGGTAAAAATGCAGCTTGAATTTGGTGTACACCTCGTTAAAATCCTTCTCCAGCAAGATGGCCCCCTCCTCTTTTCCCCTGTTTTCTCTGCTGGAGTCCATTTTATCAGGGATCGCCCGGCTGTGCAACAGCGAAGGTCAATTCTCCCTGGGCCGCCAGCTTGCCGTTCACCCGGGCCTCCGCCTTGCCGAAGCCCACGCTGCCCACCTGGCGGGTCAGCTCACAGCGCAGCTCCAGCACGTCTCCAGGCACCACCTGGCGCTTGAACCGGGCGTTCTTGATCCCCCCGAAGAAGGCCAGCTTCCCCTTGTTCTCCGGCAGGGACAGGATAGCCACAGCCCCCACCTGGGCCAGCGCTTCCATAATGAGCACTCCGGGCATCACGTGATACCCCGGAAAGTGGCCCGCGAAGAAGGGCTCGTTCACAGTGACGCATTTGATGCCCTGGGCCCAGACGCCGGGCTCTCCGCCGGTGATGCGGTCCACCAGCAGAAAGGGCGGGCGGTGGGGCAGGATCTCCTGGATCTGATTGGCGTCAAACTCCATGTCTCAGCCCTCCCACTTCTGGAACACCAGGCAGGCGTTGTGCCCGCCGAAGCCCAGAGAATTGGATATGGCGCAGCGGATGTCCGCCTCCCGGCCCTCGTTGGGCACGATGTCCAGGTCACAGGCCGGGTCCGGGACCTGATAGTTGATGGTGGCGGGGACAAACCCATCCTTCAGGGCCAACACACACAGGGCAGCCTCCACCGCGCCGCTGGCTCCCAGCAGGTGGCCGGTCATGGACTTAGTGGAGCTGACCATCAGCCGGTCCGCGTGGGCGCCGAACACCCGGCGGATGGCGGCGGTCTCCCCGCTGTCGTTGAGGGGGGTGGAGGTTCCGTGGGCGTTGATGTAGTCCACCGCCTCCGGGGCCAGGCCGGCATCGGCCAGGGCCTGCTCCATGCAGGCGGCGCTCCAGGCGCCCTCCGGGTCGGGGGCGGTGATGTGGTAGGCGTCGCAGGTGGCGCCGTAGCCGGTGATCTCGCCCAGGATCTGGGCCCCTCGGGCCCTGGCGTGCTCCAGCTCCTCCAGGATCAGCACCGCGGCCCCCTCGCCCATGACGAAGCCGCTGCGCTCCTTGTCAAAGGGGATGGAGGCACGGCTGGGATCGGAGGCGTCGGTCAGGGCGCTCATAGAGGTGAATCCGCCCATGGCCAGGGGCGTGATGGAGGCCTCGGCTCCGCCGGCCACCATCACCTCGGCGTAGCCGTCCCGGATGTGGCGGAAAGCGTCACCCACCGCATTGGCGCCGCCGGCGCAGGCCGCCACCGGGCAGATGCACATGCCGTGCAGTCCGAAGCGGATGGCGATATGGCCGGCCGCCAGGTTGGTGATCACCATGGGGATGAAGAAGGGGGAGACCCGGTCAAAGCCCCGGCTCTGCCCAGTCTCGCAGGAGGTCTGGAGGGTGCCGATGCCGCCGATGCCGCTGGACAGGGCGACGCCGATCCGGGCCCTGTCCTCCCGCTCCAGATCCAGGCCGCTGTGGGCCATGGCCTCCGCGGCCGCCGTTACGGCAAACTGGGCGAAGCGGTCCATCCGCCGGATCTCCTTCTTCTCCAGCACGCCGGAGGGGTCGAACTCCTTCACCTCGCCGGCCAGGGACACCTTCTGGGCGGAGTGGTCATAGAGGGTGATGGGGGCGATACCGCACACACCCGCTTTGGCCGCCTCCCAGGTTTCCCGGGCGGTATGGCCCAGGGGGGTGACCGCGCCCAGGCCGGTGATAACTACTCGTCTTTTTTCCATAGCAGTTTCCTTTCTGCGGCTCAAACCGCCATTCCTCCGTCCACGCACAGCACCTGGCCCGTGACATAGCCGGCGCCCTCGCCAGCAAAGAAGGCCACCGCCCGGGCCACGTCCTCCGCCGCGCCCAGCCGCTTCATGGGGATAGTGGACAGCAGGGCCTCCCGCGCCCCCTCCGGCAGGGCATCGGTCATATCGGTGGTGATAAAGCCAGGGGCCACCACGTTGACGGTGACGTTCCGGGTGGCCAGCTCCTTGGCCAGGGACTTGGACAGACCAATGAGACCCGCCTTGCTGGCGGAGTAGTTGGTCTGGCCGGCGTTGCCCCGCAGGCCCACTACGCTGCTGATGTTGACTACCCGGCCGCTCTTCTGGCGCATCATGGTCTTATAGGCGGCCCGCATACAGTGGAAGGCCCCCTTTAGGTTGGTGTCCAGCACCGCGTCCCAGTCTGCCTCGGGCATCCGCAGCATCAGGCCGTCCCGGGTGATGCCTGCGTTGTTCACCAGGATGTCCAGCCGGCCCAGCTGCTCCAGCACCTGAGCCACCATTGCGTCGCAGGCCGCAGCGTCAGCCACATCGGCCCGGATGACCACTGCCCGCACGCCCAGCTCCCGGCACGCCTGGGCCGTCTCCTGGGCCGCAGCCTCGTTCCCGGCGTAGTTCACCGCCACGTCCGCCCCCTGGCGGGCCAGCTCCAGACAGACCGCCCGGCCGATCCCCCGGCTCCCGCCGGTGACCAGGGCCACTTTTCCCTTCAAGCTCATGCCTGCTCTCCTTTCAGCGCCTCACACAGCTTCTCGATGTCCTCCACCGTCTCCACCGCGTAGGTCTTGATGCCCTTTTCCGTCTTTTTCACAAATGCGGACAGAGCCTTGCCCGGCCCGATCTCCACGATGGTGTCCACGCCCATCCCCGCCATGGCGCGGATGGTGTCCTCCAGATAGACGCTGCTCTGAACCTGGCGCACCAGCAGCTCCGGGATGGTCTCTCCCGCCTCCATGGGACCGCCCTTGCAGTTGAACAGCACCGGGAAGCTCATCTCCCCAAAGGCGACGCTGCGGAACTTTTCCGCCAGAGCCTCCCCCGCGGGCGCCATCAGGGAGGTGTGGAAGGGGCCGCTCACCTTCAGCGGCACCACCCGCTTGGCCCCCGCCTGGAGGGCCAGCTCACCCGCCTTCTCCACGGCGGCGGCGTCCCCGGCGATGACCAGCTGGGTGGGGCAGTTGTAGTTGGCGATCTCCACCACACCGGCCTCTCCGGCCTGACGGCAGCACTCCGCCAGCTGCTCCCGGCCCAGCATCAGCACCGCGGCCATGCCGCAGGGCCGGTCCTGCACCGCCTGGGCCATGGCTTTCCCCCGGAAGGCAACCAGCTCCACCGCCGTCTTGGAGTCGAACGCCCCGGCGGCCTGGAGGGCGGAGTACTCGCCCAGGCTCAGGCCGGCGGCCACCTCCGGGATGATTCCCTTCTCCCGCAGCACCGCCGTCACCCCGGCGGCAAAGGCCACCATGCAGGGCTGGGTGTACTGGGTCTGGGACAGTTTCTCCTCCGGTCCCTCGAAGCACAGCTCTTTCAGGTCAAAGTCCAGCTGGGCGCTGTCCAGCACCTGCCGGAAGGCGGGATAAGTCTCGTACAGGTCCCGCCCCATTCCCGGGTGCTGGGTGCCCTGCCCCGCATATAAAAAGGCCAATTTCATGCCAATGCCCTCCATTCTCTTATCAGCTCCTCCATCAGCTCCCGGACGGAGCACATCCGGTCAAGCAGGCCCACGCTGGCCCCGCTGAAAAACAGGCCCTCCTCCCGGTTGCCCTTCACCGCCTGGATCAGCGCGTGGGTAATGCAGAAGGGGATCTCCGAGGGCCGGCAGCCCTGCATACACTGGGCGCACCACTGGGGCACCAGCCGTTCCCCCGCCTCCAGCCGGCGGATCAGCGGGGTGCGCACCGCGCGCCCCGGCATCCCCACCGGGCTGTGGATGATGGCCAGGTCCTCCTCCCGGGCCTCCAGCAGCACGTCCTTATAGCCCTGGGAGGCGTCGCACTCCCAGGTGGCGATGAAGCGGGTGGCCAGCTGGACCCCCGCCGCCCCCAGCCGGGTGAGCCGGGCCATGTCCGCCCCGCTCCAGATCCCGCCTGCGGGAAAGACCGGGATGGGGTGCCCGTATTTTTCCTCGTAGGGGGCCGTCTCCGCCAGCACACCGGGGAGCAGGTCCTCCAAGGAGGGACAAGTCCCCTCCTTCAGTGCCTCCTCCCCAAAGCCCAGGTGCCCCCCCGCCCTGCTCCCCTCCAGCACCAGGAAGTCGGCGGTGGTCTGGTACTTTCTGTCCCAGGTCTTAAGGAGCAGCCGGGCTGCCCGGGGGCTGGACACGATGGGGGCGATGGCTGTCTTCCCCTGGGTCAGCGCGGGCAGCTCCAGGGGCAGGCCCGCACCGCAGACTACCGCGTCCACCCCGGCGGCCACTGCGGTGCGGACCGCATCGGCAAACTGCCGGGTGGCCACCATGGCATTGACCGCCACCATCCCAGCCCCCCGGGCCAGCTCCTTCGCTCTGCCGATCTCCCGGCGCAGGGCCCGCAGGTTGGCACCGGCGGGGTCGGTGGGGAAGTCCGGCTCCTGATAGCCCGCGTCTGCGGTGCTGATGGTGCCCATGCCGCCGCAGGCGGCCACCGCGCCCGCCAGGCCGCCCAGGGAGACGCCCACCCCCATGCCGCCCTGGAGAACGGGAATGGAGAGGTGATGTCCTCGTATCTCCATTCTTATCCTCTCAGCTCCGCCAGGCGGCGGTCGCAGCCCGCGGAGAGCTCCTCGAAAATCTGCCGCAGGGGCTTGATCTCGTGGAGCATCCCGGCCACCTGTCCGGCCATCAGGCTTCCCGTCTTGGTGTCCCCGTCAAAGACAGCCCGGCGCAGGCTGCCCAGGGTGTACTGCTCGAGCTCCATCATGGTGGCGCCGGCCCGCTCTTTGGAGACATAGGTGCGGGCCATCTGATTCTTCAGGATGCGTACCGGGGTGCCGGAGATCCGGCCGGTGACGATGGTGCCGCTGTCCTTGGCTTTCAGGATGGCCTGCTTATAGTTTTCATGAATGGGGCACTCCTGGCTGACCAGCAGGCAGGTGCCCACTTGGGCGCCGCAGGCCCCCAGGGCATAGGCGGCCAGCAGCTGCCGGCCGTCGGCGATGCCGCCGGCGGCCACTACGGGCAGATCCACGGCGTCGCACACCTGGGGAACCAAGGCCATGGTGGTCAGCTCACCCACGTGTCCGCCGGACTCGGTGCCCTCGGCGATGACCGCGTCTGCGCCGGCCCGCGCCGCCACCTTAGCCACCGCCACCGCGGGGACCACGGGGAGCACTTTGGCGCCGTACTCCTTCCAGACAGGGATATAGGCGCCGGGGTTGCCCGCGCCGGTGGTGACCACCATCACCCGCTCCTCCGCCACCACCCGGACCATCTCTTCCACCCGGGGGTGCATCAGCATCACATTGACGCCGAAGGGCCTGTCGGTCAGTTCTCGGCACCGGCGGATGTTCTCCCGCAGGCTGTCCGGTGTCATGCCGCCCGCGCCGATCAGGCCCAGGGCCCCAGCGTTGGAGACGGCGGCGGCAAATTCACCGGTGGCAATGTTGGCCATGCCGCCCTGGATAAAGGGGAACTCCGTCCCCAAAAGCTCATTCAATTTCATGGTTTCCTCCCGCATCCGCCCCTCGAGGCAGTTTGTTTGTCATCCCCACGTCCCCAGCGGAAAGAGCGCCCGGCGCTCCTCACCACCGGAACATTGCTCCGCCCCAGGTCAGCCCGGCGCCGAAGCCCAGGCACATGATCCACTGTCCCGGCCGCAGCAGCTCCTGCTCCGCCATCTCGTCCAGCGCAATGGGGATGGTGGCGGCCGAGGTGTTGCCGTACCGGCCGATGTTCTCATAGAACCGCTCCATGGGGACCTTCATCCGCTTAGCCACCCCCTCCAGGATGCGGTGGTTGGCCTGGTGGAGCACATACCAGTCGATCTGGTCCCTGTCCATCCCGGCCTTGTCCAGCAGGGACCGGGCCAGCTCCGGGACAGTCTTGAGGGCAAATTGAAAGACTTCCTGGCCGTTCATGTGGAGGTAGGCCGGGTGGTTGCCCGGGCCCGCCGCCCACAGGGCCTCCCGGTTGCCCCGGGTGCCCAGCAGGGCGTGCCAGGGGGCCCCCTCCGTGCTTTTGACCACTGCGGCACCCGCTCCGTCTCCGAAGAGGATGCAGGTGGAGCGGTCATCCATATCGGTAATGCGGCTGAGCAGCTCGCCGCCCACCAGCAGAGCGCAGGGCCGGGCCATCCGGGGCAGCATGGCCGCCGCGGTCTCCATGGCGTAGAGGAAGCCGGTGCAGCCGGCGCTCAGGTCAAAAGCGGGACAGTCCTCCGGCAGGCCCAGCTCCTGGTGGAGCAGGCACGCCTGGGAGGGGGTGATCCAGTCCGGCGTGACAGTGGCCATCAGGCACAGACCGATGTCCTGGGGGCCGACCCCCGCCCGCTCCATGGCCCGCCGGGCGGCGGCTACGGCCAGTTGGGTCAGGGTCTCCCCCTGGGCGAAGCGCCGCTCCCGGATGCCGGTGCGGCTGACGATCCAGTCGTTGCTGGTCTCCACCCGCCGGGCCAGGTCGTCGTTGGTCACGATATGGTCGGGCAGGCAGCGGCCAGTGCCCAAAATGCTCAGTCCGTTCATGGATTCTCCTTCCAGGGGGCGGCGCTCCCCATTCTGCGAAATTTCTCCTGCCGGCGGGCGGCAAAGCTGCCCTCTTTGACCACCCGGGCCAGGGCGGCGGACAGGCTGCGGTCCACCGCCTCAAACACCTCCTGGGGGTCACTGTGGGCCCCGCCCTCCGGCTCGGGGATCACCTCATCCGCCACCCCCAGCTCCAGCAGGTCGGCGGCAGTCATGCGCATCAGTTCCGCCGCCTCCCCGCTGCGGCCGGCGTCCTTCCACAGGATGGAGGCGAACCCCTCGGGGGAGAGGATGGAGTACACCGCGTTCTCCAGCATCAGCACCCGGTTGGCCACGGCCAGCGCCAGCGCGCCGCCGCTGCCCCCCTCGCCGATGACCACAGTGACCACCGGGACGGTGAGGCAGCTCATCCGGGCGATGGTGGAGGCGATGGCCTCGCCCTGCCCCCGGGCCTCGGCCTCCAGCCCCGGATAAGCCCCCGGCGTGTCCACAAAGGTGATGACCGGGCGCTTGAATTTCTCCGCCTGGTCCATCAGCCTCTGGGCCTTGCGGTATCCCTCCGGCCCCGGCATACCGAAGTTGTAGGCCACATTTTCCTCCAGAGTCTTGCCCTTCCGGTGTCCGATCACCGTCACAGGGTGCCCCTTGTAGAGGGCGATGCCCCCCAGGATGCTGGGGTCCTCCCGGTTCTGCCGGTCCCCTTTCTGCTCAAAAAAGTCGGTAAACAGGGCAGCAATAAAGTCCGCCGTCCCGGGCCGGGCAATATGCCGGGCCAGCACCACCCGCTGGGCTGCGGTCAGGATCTCAGCCACGGAACGTCCCTCCTTTCTCGTGCAGGCGCAGCAGTTTGGAGATGGTGGCCCGCATCTCGCCCCGGGGGACGATCCGGTCTACAAAGCCGTGCTCCTCCAGGTACTCCGAGCGCTGGAACCCCTCCGGCAGAGTCTGTCCGATGGTCTGCTCGATGACCCGGGGGCCGGCAAAGCCGATGAGGGCCCCCGGCTCCGCCAGGGTGATGTCCCCCAGGGAGGCGAAGGAAGCGGTGACCCCGCCGGTGGTGGGATGGGTCAGAAAGGAGATGTACAGCCCGCCCGCCTCCCGGAAGCGCTGGATGGCAGCGGAGGTCTTGGCCATCTGCATCAGGGAGAGGATCCCCTCCTGCATCCGGGCCCCGCCGCTGGCGGAGAAAATGATGAGGGGCAGCCTGTTCCGCTGGGCATATTCCACGCAGCGTGTCACCTTCTCCCCCACGGCCGCTCCCATGCTGCCCATAAAGAAGCGGCTGTCCAGGGCGGCGGCGGCCACGCTGCGGCCCTCCACCCGGCCCCGGGCGGTGACCACCGCCTCCATCAGGCCAGTCTTATCCCGCTGGCGCTCCAGCTTCTCCTCATATCCGGGGAAACCCAGCACATTGGGGGCCACCAGGTCCTGGTCCAGCTCCCGGAAGCTCTTGGAGTCCAGCAGCATGGCCAGCCGCAGGTAGGCCCCGATGGTGTGGTGGTATCCGCACTTCGTACAGACATACAGGCTGTGGGACAGTTCCGTCTTGGGCACCACCGCCCCGCAGCTGGGGCACTTATCGAACACAGGCCGGGCCGCCAGCCTTTTGGGCTCGCCGTCCTCCCCCTTCCGCCGGGCCCGCAGCTCCATCAGCCGGGCCTTCCGGCGGGCAAAGATCTCTTCCATAGCGCTCCTTCCATCGCACAGGCCGGAGCGGAGGGACCTCTCCCTCCGCTCCGCGCCGTTCAACCGGGTCCTCCGGCTGAAAAGGTTCCTATCTCACCATCCGGCGGGGACGGGACTCACCCCTCCGTCCCGCAGTCCCAGGCCATCAGGGTCTCCAGATTTTCTTCCAAGAATCCCGTGTGGTACTGCCCCTTTACAAAGTCGGGCTGATAGAGGATCAGATGGCACAGTTCTGCGGTGGTCACCATCCCCTGGATCATCAGCTCCTCCAGCGCCCGGCGCATCCGGCGCACCGCCTCCAGCCGGGTGGGGGCCCACACCACCACCTTGGCGCACAGGGAGTCATAGTAGGGCGGCATCTGGTAGCCGCTGAACAGGGCGGTGTCCACCCGCACCCCGGGCCCGCCGGGGAGATGAAGAAATTCCACCCGTCCCGGGCTGGGCCGAAAGCCCTCCCTGGGGTCCTCCGCGTTGATGCGGCACTCCATGGCACAGCCGGACAGCCGGACCTCCTCCTGCCCCACGCTCAGGGGCAGGCCCGCCGCGATGCGCAGCTGTTCCCGCACCAGGTCCAGCCCCGTGACGAACTCGGTCACCGGGTGCTCCACCTGGATGCGGGTATTCATCTCAATAAAGTAGAACCGCCCATCCTCATCCAGCACGAATTCGATGGTACCCGCGCTCTCGTAATGGGCGGCCCGGGGGGGCCGGGCCGCGCCCCGGGCCCGCCCCCCCCCCCCCGGACGGCGGCCTGGCCCATCTCCTCCCGCAGCTGGGGGGTGAGGGCCCGGGAGGGGGACTCCTCGATCAGCTTCTGATTCTTCCGCTGGATGGAGCAGTCCCGCTCCCCCAGATGGATCACATTGCCCTGGGAGTCGGCCAGGATCTGAAACTCGATGTGGCGGGGGTGGAGGATCAGCTTCTCCACATACAGCTCCCCGTTGCCGAAGCAGGCCACTGCCTCAGACTGGGCGGCCTGGAACAGGGCCGGCAGGTCCTCCGGCCGGTCCACCCGGCGCATCCCGCGGCCTCCGCCGCCGGCAGAGGCCTTCACCAGCACGGGGTAGCCCACCTCGTCCGCCACCCGGCGGGCCTCCTCCAGGTCCACAGCCCCCTCGGAGCCCGGGACCACGGGCACGCCGGAGCGGCGCATCAGCGCCTTGGCCGCCGCCTTGCTCCCCATCTGCCGGATCACGTCGCCGGAGGGACCGATAAACTTCAGCCCGCACTTGGCGCACAGGTCGGCAAAGTCCGGATTTTCAGAGAGGAAGCCGTATCCGGGATGGACAGCGTCACAGCCTGTCTCTACCGCCGCCGTCAGGATGGCGGCCTGGTTCAGATAGCTTTCCGCTGCCCGGGCCGGACCGATGCACACCGCCCGGGTGGCCAGCTGGACATGGAGGGCGTCCCGGTCGGCGGCGGAGTACACCGCCACTGTCTCGATCTCCAGCTCCCGGCAGGCCCGGATGATCCGCACCGCGATCTCGCCCCGGTTGGCAATCAAAACCCTCCGGAACATTTCAGACCTCCCGGATGCGGAACATGGGGGCGTCAAAGCCCACCAGTTCTCCGTCCTTCACCAGCACTTCCTCAATGATGCAGTCCGCCGGAGCGGGGACCTCGCTCATCATCTTCATGGCTTCCAGCACACAGACGGTCTGTCCCTTCCGCACCTGGTCGCCCGCTTTGACAAAGGGGGCCTCCCCCGGGGCGGGGGCGGCGTAGAAGGTGCCCACCAGGGGGGCGTTCAGGGTCTGCCCCTCCTCCGCCGGAGCGGGCTGGGGCGCAGCCGCTCCAGGGGCCGCCGGGGCGGCCTGGATCTCCGGGGCAACCGAAACGGGGGCGGTCCCCTTCTCCAGGCGCAGGCGCAGGTTGCCCTCCTCCAGCTCTAGCACGGTACAGGCGGAGGTGTCGAACCGGTCCATCAGAGCCTTGATCTCATTCAGATCCATGGCTTACTGATGCTCCTCCAGCAGACGGACGATATCGCCCACAGTGACGATGCTCTTCAGCTCCTCGTCGGTGAGGGAGAAGCCCAGCACGTCGTTCAGCGCCAGATTCAGCTCCACGGCGTCCAGAGAATCGGCCTCCAGGTCGTCCACCAGGCTGGCTTCCATGGTGATCTGCTCGGGCTCACAGCTCAGGGTATCCAGAATGACCTCTTTGACCTTCTCAAACATAATAAAAACACTCCTTGTCGAATTTTAGTTCAAATTATTTAATTAAAATAATTTAGTGATATTCTAACAAGCCTTGGAAAAAAGTCAATTGTGAGTTTTCACAATTGTGTCCTCTCCGCCCGCTTTTCTTCTTTTTTAATTTTCATTTTCCTCTCCCTTTTTCCTGCAAAGGCAGAAAAAACCGCCCGGGATACAGCTCCCGGGCGGTCTCAAATATCATATACACCGGTCCAGCCCCGGTTGTGCCTCCCCCTGCTCCGGGGACGCCCGGCCGGTCCCGCCTTCTGCTTTGGCGGGGCGGTCACCTCTTCCTGCCGCTCCCGGGCCCGCTCCGCTCCTTCGCCGCGGCCCGCTCCAGCGCCTCCTTCACCGGCCGGGAACGCTCCCCCCGGTTGTGCCGGGCCAGGATGGCGGAGATCTCCCCCTCCGCCTCCTCCACCTCCCGGCGGAAGGAGGCAGCTGGAAGGCGCAGGGCCCCGTGGCCCAGGATGATGAGCTGCTCCGCCCCGTCGGAGGTGACCACCCGCACCCGGTGCTCCCGGGCGATCTCATAGGTGGTCTTCTCGATATAGGCGTCCGCTGTCTCTGCCTCCTTGGTGTACACCACGTAGATCCCGTTCCGCCGCTCCACCGAGCCCGGGTTCCCCTTTACCTTGTAGGCGTCAAAGACCAGGATGACCACGCACCTGCGGAAGCCCTGATAGTTGGAGAGGATATCCTCCAGGGCCCCCCGGGCGGCGGCCACATCCTGGCGGGCCAGCCGCTCCAGCTCCTCCCATGCAAAGATCACATTGTATCCATCCACCAGAAGGTACTCCGGCCCCTGCTTCTGTGTCCGGATGCTGTACTTCTCCCCATCCAGGCTGGTGCGGGCGGGCTTCTTCTGGGGCTGGAAGGCCCTCTGCTCCACCTTGCCGTAGGTGCGCTCGAAGATGGCCATCAGCTCCTTATCCTGCTCCAGTGAGCCCGCCGGCCCCCGCTCCGCCGGACGGACAGGCGTCTCTGGAGGAGGCGCCTCCTCCTCGCCCAGGCGCAGGCCGCTGTCCACATGCATGTGGGCGCGCACCTGGTCCCACTTCACTGTAACGCCGGCGCCGTGGGAACAGAACACCGAGTCCGCAGGGTTGTCCGTGTCCCGCTCCGGGTCATAGCCCAGGGCGGATACCACGCCCGCCTGATCTCCGCAGGGTCGGTAGCCCCCAGGGGTGCAGAACAGCCGGCCCTGGCCCCTGGTATAGGCGGCCACCTGAGTCCCGTAGTCCCGCAGCCCCTCCACCGGGGCCCCGCCGGTGAGCACTGCCTCCTCCCCCTGGCTCTCTGGGGCCGCCGCCTCGCCCCCCATCCGCTGGATGTCGGACAGGGCCCGCCCCAGGCAGGAGGCGGGCAGCTCCAGCCGGAAGTCGTACCAAGGCTCCAGCAGGATGCTCTCCGCCTGCATCAGGCCCGGACCATCTATATCGCCGGGATGCGTTCCTCCTATGCCACGGCCTACTATCTGGCCTTCATGCTCCAGCAGATGTGTGACAACGTCCATCTGCTCACCACCTCCACCAGCGACCTGCCCACTGCGCTCAGTGATGTCCATCCGGAGGACTGCCTGCTGGTCATCTCCTATGCCCGGTACACCAGCTCCTCCTATGACATCGTATCCCACTTCCACCGGGCGGGCTGCAAGATCGTCGCTTTGACCGACTCGCTCACCTCCCCCATCGCGCTGAAAGCCACCGAGGTGCTGATCGCCCCCAACGGCGGGAACTTCTCCCCCGTGGGAGCCATCACCCTGTGCAACTGCTTTATCACCTCCCTGGGCCGTCTGAACGCCCAGCAGACCCTGGAGCGGATGGAGCTGCAGGACAAAATTGCCCTGGAGCACCACATCTACCTCTGACCATCTGATTCCGCTCCTTTTTCTTCCGGTATTTTTGCGCCCTCCGGCAGAAGCCGGCCTCCGGAAGGTGCAGGAATATAATATGCCTGTCCCAACGGAAACCGCGAATGAAAAAAAGGAGATGGAAACTATGATCTTTGGGCTGCATCCCCTCTTCGGCTTCCTGCCCTTGCTGCTCTACATCGTTTTGATGATGATGGGCAAGGACATGAACGTCTCTGTCCTTCTGTGCGTGATTCTGGGCGCGATCCTCACCGGAGAATCCATTACCGGCTTCGCCGACACGCTCTACGCCTCCCTGGGCTCCTTCTGTGCCCTCATCGGCTTCATCATCGTCCTGGGCTCTGGTCTGGCGGAAGTCCTGTCCCAGACAAAAGTGGCACATAACCTGGTGTACATGGTGGTCAACCGCTTCAAGCTGAAAAGCAAGAAGATGGCCATTCTGATCTCCATGATCACCTCCACCCTGCTGGTCTCCCTGCTGGGCACCCTGGCCGGCTCCAACGCCATCATCGCCCCTATCCTGATCCCCATTGTGGCCAGCGTGGGGCTCACCCCCTCCACCCTGGGCGTCATTCTCCACGGTGCCGGGGCCACCGGCCTGTATGTAGGCCCCTTCGTCCCCCCGGTGGTCACCATCACCGGCCTGACCGGGCTCTCTTACGGACAGTACCTCATCACCGCCGGCATCCCTCTGGCCGTCATCGTCTGGGGCTCCACCTTCTTCATGGCCTGCCGCACCCAGCGGAAGACCGAGGCGCTGGAGGCCTATGAGGAGTCGGGGGACGACGCTTCCGCCTTTGTCCCGGATGCCCGCTGCAAGCGCGCCACCCTGGCCTTCCTGCTGGTGATGGCCGTTATGCTGGGCTACGGCCTGGTGGTGGGCGCCGGCGCCAGCTACGCCATCCTGGTCATGATGACGGCCTCTATCGTGGTAGGCCTGGTGGGCGGCCTGTCCTTCCAGTCCTCCCTCACGGCTATGATCCAGGGCGGCTCCAAAATGTTCTGGATGTTCTTCATGTTCGTCCTGTTCGAGCCCTTCCTCAACTATGTCAGCGCCTCCGGCGCCTTCGATGCGGTCTGCCAGCTCATGCAGCCCCTGATCGATGTGGGCGGCGAGGTCGCCTTCCTCATGCTCAGCGCCGCAGTGGGCATCTTTGGCATCTCCGGCACCGGCGTGGCTCAGGCGCAGATCATCCACGAGCTGTTCCTCCCCATGGTACAGTCCCTCAATATCGCCATGCCTATCTGGGGCATGGTGGTCCTGGTGGGCTGCCAGGTCACCTTCTTCGTCACCCCCACCGTTGATATGGTGGGACAGATGGGCCTGGCCCGCTCCAAGAACATCAAGGCCATGCTGGCCAACGGCTGGGTCATCACTGTCATCACCTTCGCCTATGTCCTCATCCGCGCCATTTTGTACACCATGTGAACGGCATTTGATCAGATTGGAGATGTTTGTATGACGAACTTTGCACTGCTTCAGACCAACATCGCGTTCTGCGATCCCGAGGCCAATTTCAAGCGGGTCCGGGAGCTGTTTGCCCAGGCTATGGCCAAGGACCCCCGTCCCGACGTGGTCGTCCTGCCTGAGGACTGGTCCGCCGGTTTCTCTGATGAGATGTTCCACCACATGGAGGACTTCGTGGAGCCGGAAAACGGTCCCTCTGTCACGGTGCTGCGGGAGCTGGCCCGGCAGTACCAGGTCTGGGTGGTGGGCGGCTCCATCGCCACCCTCCACGCCGACGGCAAGATGCGCAACACCACCTTCCTCATCGACCGGCGGGGGGAGATCGTGGGTGATTACAGCAAAATGCATCTGTACAGCGACATGGACGAGCATGTCCCCTTCGCCAACGGTGACAAGACCGAGGTCTATGACACCGAGCTGGGCCGCCTGGGCATGATGATCTGTTATGACATCCGCTTCTGCGAACTGGCCCGCACCTACGCCCTGAAAAAGGCGGATGTGCTGGTGGTCACCTCCGACTTTCCCAATCCCAGGGTGAACCACTGGCGCACCCTTCTGACCGCCCGCGCCATCGAGAACCAGATGTTTGTGGTGGCCTGCAACCGGGTGGGCCCCAGCCCTATGGGGACCTACTGCGGCCACTCCATCATCATCGACCCCTGGGGCGACATCATCGCGGAGGGCGGCGGTGAGGAGGAGATCATCACCGGCTCCATCGACTACACCAAGACCCGGGAGGTCCGGGACCTGATCCATATGTTCCGGGACCGGCAGCCCACTCTCTACGGGGACACGCTGCTCCGCCCCGTGGACTGAGCCTCCCAAAAGGGGCCTGCCCCAGCATCTTTTTCAGGAAGAAGGTTGTGTATGAAAGCTGATCCTTCCCGCTATCTGGAGTTCCGCCGGGATATCCACCGGCATCCGGAGCTGAGCAACCAGGAGGTGGAGACCACCCGCCGCATCCGGGAATTTCTGGCCCGGGACGGACTGGAGCTGTGCCCCATCGGCGCGCTGAACGGCGGCTTTGTCCGCATCAACGCAGGAAAAGCCAGGACCCTGTGCATGCGGGCGGATATCGACGCCCTGCCGCTGACCGAGCATACCGGCGCTCCGTTCTCCTCCGTCCACGAGGGAGTCATGCACGCCTGCGGCCACGATATGCACACCGCCATCGCCGCTGGGATCGCCTGTGAGCTGAACCGGGTGAAGGATCGGCTGAACTGCAACATTCTGGTCCTGTTTCAGCCCGCCGAGGAGGCAAACCCGGTGGGCGGCGCCCGCCCTGTCACTGAGGCCGGTTTTCTCACCGACCAGCACATCGACGAGATGTACGGTCTGCATATGTGGCCCTCTCTGCCGGTGGGGGACATCGAGCTGCGGCCCGGCCCCATTATGGCGGCCTCCGACCGCTTCCGCATCGAGGTGCTGGGCACTGCCGCCCATGCGGCGGAGCCCCACCTGGGGGTGGACGCCATTGTCATCGGCTCCGAGATCGACTGTGCCCTGGTCCAGAAGCTCCGGCGGGAGGTCAATCCCTTCGAGCCCGTCTCCGTCTCTATCGGCTCCTTCCAGACCTTTGGGCGCTACAATGTGGTCTGTGACCGGGCCGTCCTGGACGGAACGGTCCGGACCACCAGTGAGGAGAGCCGAAACTACCTCCACCGCCGCATTCGGGAGATCCCCCAGCAGATCGCCTCCCTGTACGGCGGGCAGGCCAAGGTGGACATCCAGGCTGGATACGGCGTCCTCCGCAACTCACCGGAGCTGTTCCAGCGCTTTTCCACCCATGCGGCCCGGCTCTTGGGACAGGAACACGTCCACACGGACATCCACCCCAGCCTGATCGGAGAGGATTTCTACTACTTCAGCCATCAGGTCCCCTCTCTGTATTTCCACATTGGCTGCCAGGCCGAGCACCCTTTGCACAACGACGCTTTTCTTCCCCGGGAGGAGGTGCTGGGCGTGGCCATTGATCTGATGACCGACTACTTCCTCGCCCAGGCCTGATCTTTTTCTGAAAATCTGTCTTATGCCGCGCCCGGAAGTGACCCCGGGCGCGGCATTTCTAGTGCGATCTCCTCTCTCATTTATTTATTTGCTTCTTTCCCTTCCATTTTCTCACTTTTGACGTTCATAACAAAATTGTTGTTCAGTTTCTGTTAAAATCGTACACCTTCTCGGTGCAAATCACTGGACTTTCTTTTTTGTTTGTGGTAGTATCCATACGCTGACGGAGACGGTTGCTCTTTCTTTGATCCCAGCGGCCGGACGTCTGGGGGCATTGATGTCTTCTCTTAATTCCCCATAGGGCGTCCGCCGCAGCCGCCACAGTTACGCATCATTTCGTCTGCAAGAAGGTAATCTGCCATGGAATCATATCATTTTATTTTTGATGTGGCCCTGATCCTGCTGGTCACAAAGTGCTTTGCCATGCTTACCAAACGGGTGGATATGCCCCAGGTGGTAGGCTCTCTGCTTGCCGGCCTGCTGCTGGGGCCCAGCATCCTCAACCTGGTCCAGCCCAGTGACTTCCTCGCTATGCTCTCCGAGCTGGGCGTGGTGGTGCTCATGTTCGGCGCCGGACTCCAGACCGACATCCAGGAGCTGAAAAAATCCGGCAAAGCCGCCTTTTTCATCGCCCTGATCGGCGTGCTGGTCCCCCTGGCGGGCGGCTATGTCCTGGCCGAGGTCTTCAACCACGGGGGTTCCTTCCTGGAGAACATGTTCGTGGGCACCGTATTCACCGCCACCTCCGTCTCCATCAGTGTAGAGACCCTGAAGGAGATGGGCAAGCTGTCCACCCGTTCCGGCAACGCCATCTTGGGTGCCGCCCTGATCGATGATATTCTGGGGCTGATCCTGCTGACCCTGATCACCAGTGCCTCTGACAGCAGCATCAGCCTTGGCATCGTGATGATCAAGATCGTGGCTTTCTTTGTTGTCACCGGCGTAGCTGGCTACTTCCTCCACGGGCTGATCCAGCGGTGGATGAACTCTGCCTCCTGGAACCGGAAGCGCTTCGCCGTCATCTCCCTGGCTTTCTGCTTCTTCTATGCCTATGTGGCGGAGGAGGTCTTCGGTGTGGCGGATATCATCGGCGCCTTCTTCGCCGGCCTGATGATCGCCAACACCACCCGGGCTGTCTATGTTAACTCCCAGTGTGAGACCCTCTCCTACATGCTCCTCTCCCCCGTCTTTTTTGCCAGCGTGGGCCTGAAAGTCACCCTCTCCTCCATGGATGGGACCGTCATCCTGCTCACCGTCATCGCCATCGCGCTGGCCATCGTCACCAAGGTCATCGGCTGCGGCCTGGGGGCCAAGCTGTTCGGCTACACCAACGCCGAGTCCCTGCGCATCGGTGTTGGCATGGTATCCCGGGGCGAGGTAGCCCTGATCGTTACCAACAAGGGGATCGCCACCGGAATGATGAACCCCATCTTCCTGGCCCCCATGGTCATCATGGTGGCTGCCACCACCATCGTCACCCCCATCATGCTCCGCGCCGTCTACCCAAAGAAGAAGGCCGAAGAGGATTACAGCGACCTGGTACAGAGCGACTTGGTGGACAACTACGAGGAGGTCAGCGACTTCGATTTGGCCGCCCAGACCATGCTGGACATGCACAACCAGCTCCAGGGCAAGGGCCGGGACGGCCGCTCCAAGGGCAGTGGGAAGCCTCCCCGCACCCCTGAGCAGGACTGACTGTATCTCATTTTCAACAGCGGGCCTCCGGAATCGTTCCGGAGGCCCGCTGTTTCTCCTTTAACTCCCGCTTGCTTTCTCCAGTCCCTGTGATACAATATCACCGATCTCTTGTCTTGCAGTCCCCTGCCGGTCTGCCGTCCCCGAAAGGAGGGGTCCCCTTGTCTGAATCAATCTCCGCCTTCCAGGCCTTTCCCCAACTCCTGGGCACCTGGCTGACAGAGCACGCCCAAGCCGTCTGGTGGTACACCGCCCTGGTCCGCTTTCTCTTCCCCATCCTCGCCCTGCTGGTGCTGGTGCGGGCCATCCGCGGCCTGCTGCGGGTCCCCCACACCCCGGAGCAGTGGGGACAGCTCAGCCTGCCCGGCGGCGGCTCCCTCCCCATCGACCACTGGGAAAATATCCTGGGCCGCTCCTCCTCCGCAGATATCCGCCTCAATTTTTCCACCGTCTCCCGCCAGCACGCCGCCCTTCTCCGGGACGAGTCCGGTTCCTGGTGGGTCACGGACCTGGGCTCTAAGGGCGGCACCCAGGTCAACGGCGTCCAGGTCTCCCAGCGCACCCCCATCCGGGTGGGGGACACCCTCACCGTGGGGGGCGTGGACCTGCTCTTCCTCCCCCTGTCCCGGGAGGAGGGGGAACAGCTCTCCCGCCGGCGGCAGGAGGAGGCCCCTCTGCCCATGTGGCCCTCCCTGCTGTGGCTGACTTTGTTCCAGCTGCTGGCTGCCCTCCAGCTGGCCGTCAGTGCGGGGGCGTCGGTCTCCCCCAGCCTGTTTCTCCTCTTCCCCGGCCTCCCCACCGTCATGTGGACCTACTATCTGGCTTTGCGCCGCTGCGGCGCCCGGGGGTTCGAGATGGAGACCATCGCCTTCTTTCTCTCCACCCTCTCCCTGGCCGTCACCGCCTCCTCCGCCCCCGGCTCTGTGCTGAAGCAGTTCATCGCCATCCTGCTGGGGCTGACCGCCCTTGTGGTGCTGGGGGTGTGGCTGCGGGACACCAGCCGCACCCAGCGGCTGCGCTGGCTGATGGCTGCGGCTGCCATCGCCCTGCTGTCCGTCACCTTGGTGCTGGGACAGACCCGCTTTGGGGCGGCCAACTGGATCATCCTGGGCCCCCTCTCCTTTCAGCCCTCTGAGGTGGCCAAGATCTTCTACATCTTTGCCGGCTCCGCCACTCTGGAGCGGCTGTTCCACAGGCGCAACCTGGGGCTGTTCATGGTGCTCACCGGGGTATGTCTGCTCTGTCTGGCGCTGATGAGCGACTTCGGCACCGCCCTCATCTTCTTCGCCACCTTCCTGGTGATCGCCTACCTCCGCTCCGGCGACTTCGCCACCCTGTCCCTGATCTGCGGCGGGGCCCTGTTTGCCGGCCTGCTGGTCCTCAACTTCAAGCCCTACATCTTCCGCCGCTTCGCCTCCTGGGGCCACGCCTGGGAGTTCGCCTCCACCACCGGCTATCAGCAGACCCGGGCCATGTCGGCCGCTGCCTCCGGCGGCCTGGTGGGGGTGGGGGCCGGAGAGGGCTGGCTGCACACCGTGCCGGCGGCGGACACCGACCTTGTATTCGGCATGCTGTGCGAGGAGTGGGGCCTGCTCATCGCCCTGCTGGCGGTGGTCTCTATCGTCACCCTGGCCCTCTTTGCCGCCCGGGCCTGCCGGGTGGGCCGCTCCGCTTTCTATACCATCGCCGCCTGCGCCGCGGGCTCACTCATGGTGGTGCAGACCGCCCTGAACATCTTCGGGGCCATGGACCTGCTCCCCCTCACCGGCGTCACCCTCCCCTTTGTCTCCAACGGCGGCTCCGCCATGCTGGCCTCCTGGGGCCTGCTGGCCTTCCTGAAGGCCTCTGACACCCGGGAAAAGTCCAGCTTTGCCATCCGTTCTCCCGCCGGAAAGGAGGTACCTGTCCCGTGAAAAAGATCGAACGCCGGGCCGTGCTCTGCCTGGTGCTGGCCGGCCTGCTGCTGGCCGGCCTGGCCCTCTTCCTCTTCCGCTTCTTCTCCGACGGGGGGCACTGGGCCTCCTCCCCCTTCAACCGCCACCTGTACAACAGCGCCGGACAGCTCATCAGCGGCACCCTGCTGGACCGGGACGGTGAAGTGCTCTCTGCCGTGGACCAGTCGGGCAGCCGCACCTATCCCGATGGGGAGACCCGCCGCAAGTCCATCCTTCACGTGGTAGGCGACCCCTACGGCAGCATCGGCACCGGGGCCCTCACCGCTTTTGCCGACCGCCTCACCGGCTTTGACCTGCTCAACGGCGCCTTCGGGGCCCAGCGGGGCAATCAGGTATACCTCACCATCGATGCGGACCTGAATGAGACCGCCTACCGGGCCCTCAACGGCCGGAAGGGCACAGTGGCCGTCTACAACTACCAGACGGGGGAGATCCTGTGCCTGGTGTCCTCCCCCTCCTTCGATCCCCGGAACATCCCCTCCGGCTTGGAGACCGATCCCAGCTATGATGGTGTCTATCTCAACCGCTTTCTCTCCTCCACCTTCCCGCCCGGCTCCATCTTCAAGACGGTGACCCTGGCGGCAGCGCTGGAGGAGCTGCCCGACCTGGAGGAGCGCACATGGGTCTGTGAGGGCTCGGCCCAGATCGGGGACGGGACGGTCACCTGCACCGCTGCCCACGGGGAGCAGGACATCCGAGAGGCCCTGGCCAACTCCTGCAATGTGGTGTTCGGCCAGCTGGCGGTGGAGCTGGGCGGCTCCACCCTGGAGCGCTATGCCGGGAAGGCGGGCCTGACCAGCCGCTACTCTGTCAACGGCATCCCCACTGCCGCCGGCAGCTTTTCCCTCACCGGAATTTCGGACAACGACCTGGCCTGGGCAGGCGTGGGCCAGTACCACGACGCGGTGAACCCCTGCTCCATGCTGGTCTACATGGGGGCCATCGCCAATGGTGGAAGGGCCGCCGTCCCCTGCCTGCTCCTCCAGGTGGACACGCCGGGCCTGCCCGATCTGCCCCAGTTCACCCGCCGCACCGGCCGCCTCATTGCCCGGGACACCGCCGAGACCCTGGCCGACATGATGGCCTACAACGTCACCGCCGCCTACGGGACCAGCCGCTTTCCCAATATGGACCTGTGCGCCAAGTCGGGGACAGCGGAGGTGGGGGGCGGCCAGGCCCCCCACGCCTGGTTCACCGGCTTCCTCCGGGATGAGGACCACCCCTACGCCTTTCTCGTGCTGGTGGAGAACGGCGGGAGCGGCTCCTCCGCGGCCGGAGATGTGGCCTCCCGGGTGCTCAACGCTCTGGTGTCCCCCTGATCTCCCCCGTCCGGCAGAGGCCCTTCCCTGCCGGGCGGATTTTCTTCCCCCTTCCCGTTGCATTTGTTATGCCGATATGGTACAGTTGACTTATGTAACAGCCGCGGTGTAGAAAGGCAGGTGAGCGGCTTGGCGCCCAGCAAGGAAAAGCTCCTCCGTCTGGCCCATGTGGCCCGGCGCTACTATCTGGAGGACTGGAAGCAGATCGACATTGCCCGGGAACTGGGGGTGTCCCGTCCCCTGGTGAGCCGGATGCTGGGGGAGGCCCGGGAGCTGGGCGTGGTGCAGATCACCGTCTACGAACCGGGGGAAGAGAGCGCTGTCCTGCTGGACCGGCTGCGGCTGTCCACCTCCCTCCAGGGGGGCGTGCTGGTGGAGGACGGCCGGGACGACGACGCCACCAATCAGCTGCTCTCCCAGGGGGCCGTGGACCTGCTGCGGCAGATCGGCGCCCGCCGCCTGGGGGTAGGCTGGGGCCACCTGATCGGCCAGCTGGTGACCTGGCTGGAGGAAAATCCCCAGCCCAGCAGCACCGTCACTGATATCTTCCCCCTGGTGGGAAATGCCAGCATCCCTGCCCGCAACTACCAGTCCAACGAAAACGTCCGCCTCATGGCCCAGCAGCTGGGCGCCGCCCCCCACTTTCTCTATCTCCCCGCCCTGCCGGAGAGCCTGGAGGAGAAGCAGCTGCTGTGCTCCACCGAGGTCTACCGCCAGATCCAGGACCAGTGGGTTCAGATGGACACCGCCCTGGTCAACATCGGAAACTACCCCTCCAGCCCCGACTTTGCCTCCCTGGTCCGGTACGGCAGCCTGCTCCAGCAGCAGCACACCTGTGGACGGCTGCTGGTCTACTACTTCAACGAGGCAGGCACGGTGATCCAGTCGGATCAGGACTTCGCCATCCAGATCCCTCTGGAGCTGCTGAAGCAGTGCCCTCATATCGTGGGCGTCTGCTCCGCCAACACCAGTGAGAAAGCCCTGCGGGGCGCCCTGCGGTCCGGGATCTTCACCCACATCGCAGCCCGGGCGGAGCTGGTCAAGTCCCTGCTGGGCCAATAAGTAACATATGTAACTCCCTGCGGAGGATCGTCCCTCCACAGGGAGTTCTATTTTTGTCTGTTTTGCATAAATTTCAATATATCATTACGTAAATGACAGAGAAAAAAAGATCTATCTATTGATTTTTGTTACCTTTTATAGTAGTATCTACGCACAGAAGTAACACAGCCCAGCAGGAGCTTTCCTAAGTTTTGTCCAGGAGGGAGGTGACACCATATGACCAAGCAGGAATTTGCATTCCGGCTTCAGAACGCCTGTGCGGCAGTGACCGCCGCAGAGCAGGAGCTGACGGAGATCGACTCCCGGTTCGGCGACGCCGACCACGGCCTGACCATGAGCAAGATCGCCAAAGCCATCTCCGCCGCAGCAGGGGAGTCAGAGGGCGGCATCCAAGCCATGCTGGACGATGCGGCCATGGCTGTCATGGTCCTGAACGGCGGCAGTGCCGTCCCCCTGTGGAACACCTGGCTGGATGGTCTCCAGGAGGAGGCCCCCGAGGGGAATGAGATCGATACGGCGGGCATCCAGGCCATCTTCGCCAAAGCGCTGAAGGCCCTCAGCGACATGTCCGGCGCCAAGGTGGGGGACAAGACCATGATGGACGCCCTGATCCCCGCCAGTCAGGCCATCGCTGCCTACTCCGGCAGCGATGAGGCCGGGCTGTTCGACGCCGCCGCCCAGGCCGCGCTCCAGGGGGCCGAGGCCAGCAAGCAGTTCGTCTCCAAGTTCGGCCGTGCCAAGAGCTACGGCGAGCAGACCATCGGGACCCCGGATGCCGGGGCCGCCTCCATGGCCTATTTCTTCCAGGGGCTGGCACGGCCCTGAGCGCATCTCCATTGATTTTGAACGGGAGGTACTCCATATATGAAAATGAAGAAGTTTATCAACTCCCCCGAGACCATCACCGACGAGGAGCTGGTGGGTCTTGGCCTGGCCTACCCCGACATTCTGGAGGTGGACGGCCATCTAGTCATCAGCAAGGACCTGGCCGACGCAGACCGGGTGACCATCGTCACCTACGGCGGCTCCGGCCACGAGCCCGCCCAGGCGGGTTTTGTGGGCAAGGGAATGCTGGACGTGCAGGCGGTGGGCGATATCTTCGCCGCCCCCAACGGCAAGCTGGTCTTTGACGCCATGAAGCTGGCCGACAAGGGCCACGGCGTTCTGCTGCTCACTCTGAACTACGCCGGCGACCAGCTGGCGGGCAAGCAGGCCATCAAGCTGGCCCAGAAGGCTGGGCTGAACTTCCGCCAGGTGGTCACCGGCGAGGAGATCCAGTACGACCCCAGCGGGGAGGACAACAAGCGGGGCCTGGCCGGTGCGGTGGCCCTGTATCACATTGCGGCCGCCGCCGCCCGGGAGGGCAAGAGCCTGGACGAGGTGGCCGAGATCGCCCAGCGGTACGCCGACAGCATGGCCTCTGTCACCGTCAAGTCCACCGACGCCACCCACCCCCAGAACGGCATGTCTTTCGGCGACCTGGGTGAGACCGACCTGATGGAGATCGGTGCCGGCCAGCACGGCGAGGGCGGCGGCGTCCGGGTGCCCATGATGTCCTCCAAGGATACCGTGGCCACTGTGGCCGAGGCCCTGTCCAAGAAGCTGGAGCTGAAGGCGGGCGACAAGGCCTTCGTGATGATCAACGGCTGCGGCGCCACCACCATGATGGAGATGCTGGTGCTGTTCAAGGACACCGTGGAGTTCCTGAAAGCCAAGGGCGTGGAAGTGGTGGCCAGCATGGTGGGAGAGATCCTCACCGTACAGGAGGCCGCCGGCTTCCAGATGAACATCGCCAAGTGGGACGACGAGTTCATCCGCCTGTGGAACACCCCCTGCCACACCCCTGCGTACAGCAAGGAGTAAGACATGGCTGACAACATCGGAAACAAGGCCGCCCACGACTATCACCTGGACATCGCCCCGGTCCAGGAGGGCTTCTATGTGAAGGGGGCCGCCCACTGCGACTGGGGCATGAAAAACCGTCTGTCCCGCCTCTTTGATCCCAAGTCGGGCAACACGGTGATGCTGGCCTTTGACCACGGCTACATCATGGGCCCCACTGCCGGGCTGGAGCGCATCGACGTGGTAATCCCTCCCCTGATCCCCTATGTGAACGTGCTCATGGGCACCAAGGGCATCCTCCGCTCCTGCATTTCCCCCGCCGCCCCGGTGGCCAAGTGCGTCCGGGTGACCTATGACACCACCGTCCTCTTCGATGAGATGTCCAATGGCGGCGGCATCGCCTGCGACATCGAGAACGCGGTCCGGATGAACGCGGACTGTATGGCCGTCCAGACCTTCATCGGCGCCCCCGGCGAGTCCCGCTCCCTGGAGCTGCTGTGCCGCACCGCCGATGCCGGCGCCCGGTACGGTATCCCCACTCTGGGTGTAGTGGCGGTGGGCAAACAGATGGAGCGCACCGAAAAGTTCTTCCAGCTGGCCACCCGTGTGCTGGCGGAGAACGGGGCCAACGTGGTCAAGAGCTATTACTGCGACGGCTTCGAGCGGGTGGCCGCCGCCTGCCCGGTGCCCATCGTCATCGCCGGCGGCAAGAAGCTGCCTGAGCTGGAGGCCCTGGAGATGGCCTACCGGGCCATCGCGGAGGGGGCCCGCGGGGTGGACATGGGCCGGAACATCTTCCAGTCCGACTGCCCCGCCGGCATGGCCCAGGCCATCGGCAAGGTGGTCCACGGGGGCTACACCGCCCAGCAGGCCTTTGAGGTCTACCAGGAAATCAAAAACGCTTGATCAGGAGGGAACTTTCATGTCCGCTGAGTATATGCACATCGGTATCCCCATCACCAACAAGAAGCCCGGCATGACCTACAACGAGGGGGCCAAGTTCTGGGTGAGCAACGTGGACGACTACGACTACAAGATCGAGTATCTGAAATTTGAGGAGGGCACCCCCTTCCCCGAGGTGCTCCACCGCTGCCCCCACATGGCCTACAAGGTGGACAGCCTGGAGAAGTACATTGCCGACGCGGACAGCGTCATCTGCGGCCCCATGCAGGCCAACGACCAAGGCGACCAGCTGGCCTTCGTGTGGAAGGACGGGGCCATCCTGGAGCTGTATCAGCCCAAGTAGAACCATACTCTCACCCACACGCCAAGAGCGGGGCGCTCCTTCGGGAAGCTTCTCCACGAACTCGCTGGGTTCTCTCTCAAATCTAGCCATTGTCGTTTCCT
>NZ_JANGBZ010000003.1:0-153329 GCF_024462915.1 Clostridium sp. DFI.5.61 | reverse complement strand
TTTCTCTTCCTCAATTTTTCTTCATCTCCCTATTGACTTTTTATTTGCAGACTTCCATGAGAACGGTCCTGGAGCATTGTATGGCGCGTCAAAAAAATTATGCAGATGCCGCCGTATAATCCATGAAAAAGAAGGGGAGATTAGGAACGAGAATTTTTTGGATCGCGGAGGTGTGCCATGGATATGACGAATCAGGACTATGGAAAACTGGTCAACCAATACTCTCAGTCCTCCCCTCTGGGGAAAAATATGGTGTGGGCCTTTTTGGTGGGCGGCGCTATCTGTACCGCGGGGCAGGGGCTGTCCAACCTCTATCAGAACTGGGGGATGGATCAGGATGTAGCCGGCGGCGCCGTCTCCATCACCCTGATCCTGGCGGCGGCGCTGCTGACCGGGCTTGGGTGGTTTGACAAGCTGGCCAAGCGGGCGGGGGCCGGAACCCTGGTGCCCATCACCGGTTTTGCCAACGCCATGGTCTCCCCCGCTCTGGAGTTCAAAAGCGAGGATTGACCTATAATAGACATACAGTCGGTTCTATGGAGTGAGTATGCTGATTTAGTCCAAAATCAAAGCTTCCTCCCGACTTATCATTTGCACGCATTCACCTTAAATGGTGGGTGCGTGCTTTTTTGTTTTCAATGCATTTTCATAATACCTCATCAGCCTATTTTAGTCGATGGGGAAATTTTTCTTTTTTGAAGGGTGGTCAAAAGGGGTGCCATTTCTACATTCATTACGAGAGGTGCATTCGAGGTGTTTTATGACTTGCCGACCGCAGACTCTCAACCTGTTACCACAGCACTGTACCTTGAAAACCGAATACGATTCCAAGACATCACCGTGTTCGAGCCACTATGAGCAAGTGAAAGGGGCCTGGTCAAGCTCCATTGCGACGACAGCACGGGAAAACAATGGTACACTCGTCCGGCTAGGTCTCAAACCGAGGGACGACGCACCCACAAGCATGGGCCGAGGCTGAAATGCCTGTGTCCCCCTGACCAGGGGACTTGGAATCGACTCTATTTACAACTCTGTCAGGAAGGAGGTGTATGAGATGAGCTGCACACAAAAACAACAGTTGGTGTGCTTTCCGAAGGTAAGAGTTTATAAGCCGTGGTTCCGACACTTCAATGATCACAAGGATTTCCGGAACGAAGGAACTGTCCATCTATTCAGTCTCATGGCGCTCTTCAGCTACGCTAATTTTCGATCCAATGAACGCGTGATCAATGGCGACCGATATATGGAGGCACCGGGTCAGTGGATCTGCAAGCTCGGGGCATTGCCCAGAATCCTTCGAGTCCACTCCAAGACTCAGGCGCTTGAGCTGATGGAGTACTTCCAGAATCATGGATTCCTTACCTTTGAGATCTTGGATGAGGAAAAGGAAATACTCCGCTTCACGATTGCCGATTGGAAAGAGCACTGCACACACCTACAGTATAACTATTACAGCTATAAAGGATCGGGATTCTTTTTCTTCCCGCTGCCTGTCGGCAGACTGCTTCTGAAGACTGCACGAAAGGAAGTCGGAATTGTATTCAGTGAATTGGACGCCATCATGGATATGTGGCTCCACACAATCCTGAATGACCCCAAAGTGCGAGGATCTGAGTATATGCCGGTTGTCTATTACTCCAATATGCGAGGTATGCCGCTGCTCTCATATACTTACCTTGCTCGTCGTTGGGGCTGGTCAAAGTCCCGAGTCGGACGCTTCATGTTGAAGGCCGGCGAATATGGAATTATCAGCCGTGTGAGTTTTTCCAGCTCACGCGGCTCTGTCATTTCAATGTGCCGCTATCGTGAGATGATCTACGGTGAAGGCTGTGAGGAACTCGAACTAAGCAGGATTGGCGAGATCATTGGTATTGCTAAGGCGATTGATGTGGTGGAAGCAGACGACAGCAAACTCGATATCAGCGTCGAGTCTCGCGTCCCGCCAGAGAAAACAATAGGTAAAGCCAGAAAGTCCTTGAAAATACAGGTGTTTCTGGTGGTTCGCTCCTCTTTTTTTGCTCGGCAGATTCCATTAGTCTTCTACAGTTCTTTAGACTGGGAGATGTCTGAACAGGAGAAGAGTAGTCGTGACCCGCCCAAAGAATCCACACTCGGAAAGGAGATGAAATCATGACCTCTGACAGCACACCCGTCTTTGCGCTTGAGAAGGAAGCGTTGAAGACTGAGATTGAGACTGGCCTTCAGGTTGGCGTAGATCATCTGGAGGACAAGCCGATGAAACGCAAGCCGGTGGAAAAGTATCACAACACCAGGTACTTGCTCAAGCAATACCGCAAGGTGGCCTATGCGATCCAGATCTCGGAGTCTGACATGAATGTCAGGATGGAGATGGAACATGGCACCCGGCTTTCCACACTGGAGGTCAATGCAGAGCTTGCGGGGGTTGATTTATCCGGCTCAAAGCTTGAAGGATATGCACGCACAGTCATCCGGAGCAAGAATATGCTCCAGATCATCAAAAACGCGCTGAACACGGTAAGGCTGGATCCGGATCATGGGGAGTTGATGTACCAGATCCTCTATCTCACCTACTTCTCGGAGAGGAAGCTGGCCAACCGTGAAGCAATCCTTGCAGAACTCGAGCGAATAGGTTTCCAAATGTCGATGGTGACTTATCACAGTTACCTCAATATGGCGATCAAAGCCATCGACCGCATTTTATGGGGTTATACGGCTCGTGATTGTATGGAAATCATCAAGCAATTTCTGCCCTGAACTAAAATTGAACTATTTCCGAACTGTATTTGAAGTCCTGCTTAATTGCATCTGTATTCCATAAATGCTAAGATGATAGCGTCGAAAAGTTTCATCGATGGACGGCCCTCTGCTCTGCCGGGGGCATTTTTCATGCATAAGCCAGGAGTTTGGGTCGCACTGCCCAAGCCCCTGGCTTTTCTTTTCGGCTCTAGTTGAAAGGAGGACTTCCCAGTATGAATCAGAACAAACCTGCCGTCGTCAAGAAGCTGCAGGAGCGATTCAGAAATGTAAGCGTTGGTCGTGGACTGTATATAGCATTTGTGATGCCTACGATGCTGAGCATGTTTTCCACTCGTGCTTTCGCCGCGGATACCATTTGGACGAAGGCGAGTGCGATCATGCAGGATGTGTATACGCAAATCCTCAGCATCAGCACCATTGCCGCAGTTGTTACGGCTGCCGTTGCGCTTCTTCTGATGAACTTCTCCAGATCCGGACGGACGGTTGACGAGTCCCGTGCTTGGTTGAAGCGGATCATCATTACTTGGGCTATCCTGAATAGCCTTGGCTTTATCATGGCCTATGTGACGCCTTTCTTCGCCGGTGGCACTTGGACGCCTTAAAGGAGAAACAAGACATGAAAAAAAGCATCATCTGCTTGGTATCCGGTATCGTCGCTGGTATCGCCATGTGTTTGACAGCGGCTTACTTCCTGCCTGAGAGCAGCTTCGACGACGAGTTGGGCTGCTTCTGATCTGACGCAGGAGGTGTTACATGGGTATCTTAGACAGCATTGTTGAGTGGATTGCCACGCAGATCATGAACCTGCTGGACCTGGTCACAGGATCCGTTCTTGGAGCGCTGGGTTGTGACATGAGCACTTTCTTGCGTTACTTTCCAGCCGCTGAGACACTCTACGAAGTCTTTGTAGCGATTGCTGTTGGCTTTATCCTTTTGAACCTCGTGTGGCAGCTCTTCAAAAACTTCGGGCTTGGTGTGGGCCTTAGTGCGGAGGACCCTACCAAGCTCGCTATCAAGTCTATCCTCTTCATTTTTCTGGCACTGTTTGCCGATCAGATCATGGTGCTCGTCCTGGGAATCGCCGGCACACCATATGGCTGGGTTGTCGATACAGCACTACCTCCCATTGAGTTTTCCAACTTCGGTAGCGTGCTCACGGTGATAGTCGGATGCCTCGCCTCCGGATCCGTGAGCCTTATTGTTTTGATCCTTGTGATCATCATTGCCTGGAACTATATCAAGCTCCTGTTTGAGGCAGCGGAACGATATATCCTTGTCGGAGTTCTGATCTATACGGCGCCCATTGCGTTTGCGACAGGTGCGTCAGAAAGCACATCTAATGTATTCAGCGCGTGGTGCCGAATGCTTGGTGGTCAGCTTTTCCTTTTGATCATGAATGCATGGTGCCTGCGCCTGTTCACAAGCATGGTTGGCAACTTCCTTGCCAATCCGCTGTCCATATGAGGAGGTAGACATGAAACGAAAACGCATATTCACAATCCTTGTGCTCGTGCTGCTCACCTGTGCTCTGTCCACAACTGCTTTTGCCATCGATGAGAGTGAAGTGGAAAGTGCCATTGCAGCGTCCAGTCAAGAAGAAGTTGCCGGCAATATCTTCATCTGGTTCCTGTGTGCCATTGGGTTTCTCAAAGTAAGTCAGAAGATCGATAGCTTCATGGCTTCCCTGGGAGTCAATGTTGGCAGGACAGGAGGAAGCATGCTGGCAGAACTCATGGTAGCCGGCCGTGGTATCGCCACTGCTGCAGGTGCATTTGGAAGCACGGTTTCTAATCGTCACTCCTCGCACGGTACACACAATGGTGGTCAGGCAGCCGGCGCAGCATTTACCGGTGGCGGAAACGGCCTTGTCGGGGTCACCAAACGAGCTGTGGGTAATGCTGCAGCATCAAGTGCAACAGGCACCGGATCTGGTCTTAGCAGCATCATTGGTGGTGCTATGTTCGGCTCCAGCTTAGCAAGCGGGGGCAAGTTCGCAACTAGTGTGATCGGAGCTGTTGCAAAGGGAGATATATCCTCTGTCGGTTCGATCACCGGAGAACAGGCGTCGGAAGCATTGACCAGTTATCTTGGCTACTCAAGTGCTGCGGCGAGTGAGATACAAACGGATGATCCGGTCACAATTCCCACGGCGCCTACCCCAATGAACGGCGAAGATGTTGTCACCCTCGATGGAGGATCAGCAGCCGGTGTTATCCCACCCGAAACTCAACCGTGGGCGGCGCCCAGTGCCCCCAACCCGGTGGTTTCCTCTCCGGTGGGAGCAAAACCAGTTTCTGAAGGAAGCGCATTGACCGGCGTGATCACAACTGCTACGCACACAGCTTCGACCACCCCCACGGCCCCATCTCCCGGCACTGTCCGCGAGGGGGCTGGTGTTCCCAGTTCGCCTCCCACATTCCGCAATGTCGAAATTGGCGGAGGGCGCATCACAGGACACGAAGTTGCTCCTGATGGTCAGTCTGAACGGGAGTTCGCTATGTATAGCACTGAGCAGTATATGGCTCCTACCGGCCCCTACGATACCGTAGAGACGATAGATGGCTCTTCCTGGTACAGGCAATATGCACAGCCGACTGTCGAGAAGACTCCCTATAAGGATGGCGACGATAAGATTCGGTATGAGGAGCGCATTGTTCCTCAAATGCCGCCCGTGCCCAAGAGAAAGGACAAAGTCTAATGAGTGAAGAGAACAGACAGCAACAGTCATCTGCTGAATCCACAGTAGCTGGCGCTGCGAAAACCGGTAAAGCCATTGCCAGCATCGCAAAGG
The DNA here is from genome assembly GCF_024462915.1 of Clostridium sp. DFI.5.61. Classification (NCBI taxonomy): domain Bacteria; kingdom Bacillati; phylum Bacillota; class Clostridia; order Eubacteriales; family Clostridiaceae; genus Clostridium; species Clostridium sp. DFI.5.61. The sequence goes on along the minus strand of NZ_JANGBZ010000003.1, from coordinate 147,799 downwards.
GTGCCGCAACTGGTGGCGCTCATGGGGCGGCCGTTGAGGCTGCAAAATCCTCAAAGAAGTGGACCATTCCCATCGTAGCCGTCATCTTGCTTTCGGTTTTGATTATTGCCATGCTGCCCTCGGTGATATTCGGATCCCTGCTTGGCGATGGCACTGATACTCCTAACGGGATTTCCGATGATACGGTGCTGGTGCAGAACTTGGCGGATATCAACAGTGGTATCAGCATGATCCTCTCTGCGGGACTCGATGATGTGCTGGCACGGATCGACAGTGATTTCACTGCTTCCGGCTGTGACGGTAAGGAAGTCAATAATCCGTTCGGTTCCGATGTGGTGTTTAACGCCAATGCAATCGTTTCCCTGTACTGTGCCTATAAGGACACTGACGCGACCTCCATTTCCAAGGATGATATGGAGAGCCTGCTTGCAGCAAACAAGGACAAACTCTATTCGTTCACCTATACAGACGAGGTGAGAGAAGTCCCCTCTGAGCCTGAAGCAGAAAGCACGGAAACGGTTGCGCCTGACACCACAACCGAGGAACCTCCCGAGCCGACTTATGAGACCATCCGAGTCTACACCATCTCATACAATGGCGAGGCTTATTTTGCAGATCAGGTATTCTACCTGTCTGACGACCAGAAGCTGCTGGCAAGCCAGTATGCGCAAAACCTCACCGTTCTGTTGGGCGATGGTGTTTACCAGGGCCTGAGTGAAACCGAATTCTCTGCCATGGGACTTTCCTATGACGGAGTCATTTTCTCAGATGGTGAGACGCAGGTGGTCTACTACAACCAGTTGGACGAACGCTGGAAGTACGAACTGTACGGCACAGACACCATTGGCGGTTACGCCTGTGGGCCTACCGCTATGTCCATCGTCGTATCCAGCCTGACATCCGAAACTGTCGATCCTCCTCACATGGCACAATGGGCCTATGAGAACGGCTATTGGTGTAGTGGAAACGGCTCGTACCACTCTTTAATTCCCGGTGCTGCTGAGGCTTGGGGATTGAGTGTAGAGGGCTGTACGGCAACAGAGCCCCAGCGCATCGTTGATGCCCTAGCTGATGGAAAGCTCGTGGTCGCCATCATGACAAAGGGACACTTCACTTCCAGCGGCCACTTCATTGTGCTGCGCGGTTGCACAGCTGACGGAAAGATACTCGTCGCAGATCCTTCCAGTTATAAGCGCTCCGAGAAGAGTTGGGATATGTCCATTATCCTCAACGAAGCTAGTAAGCGCGCTGGATCCGGTGGGCCGTTTTGGATCATCGGAAACTGACAATAGAATAGAGGCAGAACATGAGCAAACCGAATGAAGATCGGGATGTCTACTATATCCCACCAAACTTTCTCACAAGTGGGCGCTTATTTGGCGGCATGATTCGGGCACGCAATGCGATTGAAGCTTGCGTGCTCGTCTTATTAACAGGTGTCCCCATTATCAAGTTGCCCTCTTCCCTTACTACACGGATCATCATTTTGTGCCTGGTGTCTCTGCCACTTGGAATCTTTGGTGTGATTGGATTTGAAGGTGATTCGCTTTCTGAGTTCGCTGTTAACTGGGTGCGTTGGCTCATCCATCGCAGGACACTATACCGATCAGACACTCCGGTTCCAGAGGCACCTGAAAAACCAATGAAGGCTGTGTCGGGAATGTCGGCACCTAAGCCGCCCGAGCAGTTAGGGATCAAGATCAAGGAGAACCCCAAGAAGCGGAAAAAGCGCAACCCTGTGAAGAAACCCCATAAAGCAAGCAAGCACAAATCATCAGTTGCAAAGAAAAAGCAGCCCCTCCACGCAGAGGACTTCATCCCGGTCAGAGATATCCGAAACGGCATTATCGAGACTACAGATGGTCGCTATCTCCGTGTGATTGAGGTGGAGCCGATCAACTTCTTGCTCCGTAACATTTCCGAGCAGAAGAACATCGTCGCCAGCTTCGCAAGTTGGATGAAGATTTCTCCTGTAAAGGTCCAAATCAAAGTGCTGACAAAAAAGGCCGATATCGGCAAGCACCTCAATACCATTGAGCGTGAAATGGAGGCAGAGGATAATCCCAAGTGCCGGGATCTCCAACTGGACTACTACCATCTAATCCAGACGATCGGTTCCCGTGAGGCCATCACACGACGCTTCCTCGTCATCTTTGAGTATGAGGCAGTCACCAATCGTAAGCCGGAATACGCAGAGATTGTTTCTGCACTGGAGACCGCTGTTCAAACAGCACGTCAGTACTTTCTGCACTGTGACAATGCCGTTGTCGCTCATGAGGATGAGAACATCTTCCTTATGGAAGTCCTCTACACCATTTTCAATCGTGCCACCTGCGAAGTAAAGCCCGTTGAGAAGCGGGTCCGTGAACTGCAGGCAGCGCGGAAGGACACCGACATTTCGGTTCCTGTACCACTCAAAAGTGTGCTGGCACCTGAGTCCATTGACCTGACCCGTGGGTCCTATGTCGTCATGGATGGTGTCTATCATGCATATCTGATCGTACCCTCTGACGGGTATAACCCCCGAGTGGTCGCCGGTTGGACGAGCATTCTCGTCAATGCGGGCGAAGGCATCGATGTGGACTTTTTCTTTTCCCGCGAACCAAAAGAGCGTATCCAGGCTAAGCTGGGTCAGCAGATCCGAATTAACCGCAGCCGACTCAAGGATACATCGGACACGAATACGGACTTCGATGATTTCGAAAGCGCCATTCGATCCGGATACTTCCTGAAGGAAGGTCTTGCGAACTACGAGGACTTCTACTACTGCAACACCCTGGTCACGGTTACTGCAGATACTCTGGAAAACCTGGAGTGGCGCATCTCTGAAGTGCGTCGCCTTATGATCTCACAGGATATGGACATTCGTATCTGCCGCTTCAGGCAGGAACAGGCGCTTCTCTCGATCCTTCCGTTCTGTAAGCTGGATAAGAAGTTGTTCGAGGCCAGCAAGCGCAATATGCTGACATCCTCTGCGGCCAGTTGCTATCCCTTCACCTCGTTTGAGATGAGTGACGAGAATGGCATCTTGCTCGGTGTTAATCAGCATAACAACAGCCTGGTCATCGTGGATATCTTCAATAGCCGGGTTTACAAAAACGCCAATATGGTACTTCTTGGAACAAGCGGCGCAGGTAAGACCTTCACGCTCCAGCTGATCGCTTTGCGCATGAGGCGTAAAAGCACGCAGGTATTCATTATCGCTCCTCTGAAGGGACATGAGTTCCTGCGCGCATGCAACAATATAGGAGGTGAGTTTATCTCCATAAGCCCTGCCTCCAAGCAGTGCATCAATGTCTGTGAGATCCGTAAGCAAGACTTGAGCGCCAATCAGCTGATAGATGGCGTTGTCAATGAGAACTCCATTCTGGCAAAAAAGATCCAACAGCTGCACATCTTCTTCTCTCTGTTGATCCCCGATATCAACCATGAAGAGCGTCAGCTTCTGGATGAGGCTCTGATTCGAACCTATGCAAAAAAAGGAATCACTCACAACAACGAGTCGCTGATCGACCCAGACCACCCGGATCGGTATCGCGAGATGCCCCTGCTGGGAGATGTCCATGAGATCCTTATGGAGTCTCCGGAAACGAAGCGCATGGGCAACATTCTCAATCGTCTTGTCAACGGCTCTGCGAAGACCTTCAACCAACACACCAATGTCCAACTCGATAACCTCTATACCGTACTGGACATCTCTGAACTTACAGGCGAGCTGCTCCCTGTGGGCATGTTCGTTGCTCTGGACTATGTTTGGGATAAGGCAAAGGAGGATCGCACCAAGGAGAAAGCCATCTTCATTGATGAGGCGTGGGAGCTGATCGGAGACGACGATACCAGTAACCCGAATAACGCAAAGGCGCTGGCCGGAGAATGGGTCCAAGAAATCTTCAAAATCATCCGTGGCTATGGCGGCGCAGCTGTTGCAGCTACGCAGGATATCGGCGACCTTGACAGGAGCCGATTTGGCAAAGGCATCCTGAATGTTGCCAAGACGAAGATCATTTTGAATCTGGAGGAGGATGAAGCCCGAAGAGTGCAGAGCATCCTCCACCTGTCGGATGCTGAGATCATGTCGATTACCCGTTTTGAGCGCGGCCAGGGCCTAATCTCAACAAACTCCAACCACATCACTGTTTCCTTCAAAGCTTCCCCTCTGGAGAAGCAGTTGATCACTACAGACCGCATGGAGCTCAATCAAATCCTCCAGGAAAAGATGGCTCAAAATGCGCATAATGCTGACTTATGAAAACACACCACGAATGTCGTTTACATTAGCTCTACACTATGCGTAACAGCAAAGATCTTTTACACTATGCGGTTTCCTAAGTCTACACAAAGGAGAGCAAAATGAAGTTTGCATATGCTGCCCGAGATCGAGAAGTGGCCTTTATCATTCGGCTGCTGACCATCTTCGGGGTCGTTGAACAGCGACAAATGCGGTTGCTCTTCAATCATTTGAGCAATCGTTCCTATGGCCAGATCCTCGCACGACTCCGGCGAGAGGGTCTGGCCTACTTTTCGCCGGACGGCCAATTCCTTGCCACAAGTAGGTACTCGCTGGACCACGGAAAGACCCTTGAATCTGTCATGGTATTCTGGGCATTCATCAAAATGCGAGACAATGTGCTGGACTTCTGCGCAAGCGACCCTCCGGCTATTTTATCGTTCTCTTCTGCGGCCAAGGATTATGACCTGATCCCTGGCAGTAAGCAGAATATCCCTGCAATCAACGCAGCTCGCACCGTGGTTGCGGAAGCGACAGTCCGCCTGATCGTTGTTGATGATCTGAGCACTCTGGATGAGGTAGAGCCCAGACTGGTCAACGATTATGGCATCTTAGTCGGCCCGAATGGTGTTGAGCAAATCTATAAGATGTGAGGTTACACGATGGAAAACCCCAAATATATCCTTGTTATGCGCCAGGTCGCTTCAGATTATGACGGCATCAGCCATGAACTCTTCCAGATAGCCAATAATCTGGAGCGCATGGATCAGTTCAACCCCCAGCAGAAGCTGTTCAGCCTGGTTCGTAACGCTGAAGTTTCCACGGTCTCCCTGCGAAATCTCACGGCTCGAACGGTCCGTGATGATACCGCACACTTCTACGGTGAGGTGGCTGATCTGCTTGGAATTCGGATCGATGAGACCCATGACTGGCTCAAAATCACAGTGCCTGCAATCCTACCGAAGCGAAACCAGAGGGATAATCAGGCGTTTCTGACACGCCCTCTGCGCTATGCGCTCCTCGACTTCCTCAAGGAAAATCCGATGGAACGGTTCGGAAGCTGTGCTATCTGCATTGTCCATAACTACGATGAGGCACTCGGTAAGCGGCGCATTCGAGACTACGATAACATCGAAACCAAGAGATATCTGGATGTGATCGAGTCTATGCTACTGACCAACGACAGCGGGCTGTTGTGTACGGTGCTTCAGGCCACAAAGGTGTCTGATCGAGACTGCACAGAGTTCTATCTGATGCGACCCGAGACCCTCTCTACATGGGCTAAAAACCACATAAAATCAACTACCAATTCCTGCTTTGAATGAGAGGCAGAAATAGGTAGTGATTTTGAGCCTTCGGGCTGTCCTCACCCAGGGGCTGCAGAAATAGGTAGTGATTTGAGTGAGGTGTTCTGGCTGGGTGTTTTTTGCTTGGTCAGTTTCTGCGCAACTTCGGCAATGCATGCCGCAGCCTCGGGCAGCCTGTCGGCAGCCTTACTGTTTTCAAGATTGGAGTGCCTATGATTACTTGCAAGAACGATCGGTTGCTTGAACTGCTGTGGTTTGTTGGGTACTGTATTGAGTTTCCGACGCAGTTGGCGGTTCGCATCGGTGGTGGTGCTGAGTGGAATCGCAGAGTGATGTATCGGGCGATTCGAGAGGGCTATGTGAAGCTCTACCGCAGGAAACATAAGCGGCATGTAATCCGGTCTCTGAGCTTAACGCAGAAGGGATTTGATTATGTGGCGCAGAGTGATCCTGAGGCAGTGGCCATGATCTATTCTCGAATCAATTGTTCCGAGCGCGTGTACCCATCAAAAGTCGATAAAATCCTGAGACTTCACGCTATCGCCGTGGGCACGGTCATGGCCCATGCGGCCGATGCAGAGATTTTGATCTCACAAAAGCCATCCCTGATGTCCCCGGCAAAGCGCACCTCAAACACAATCACCCCAGATCCAACCCAGTGTTACTACTATGCGTCCCACGAACTGCGAGTCGCCATCGAGGAGTACTCACCGGAATCCGTTTCCAAGAGTTCCCGCACGATTGGTATTGTGGTCAAGGGGAAGCATTGTTATTTCCTCTACTTCACCGGCAGCACACGGATGTACTGGATGAAGAACAGCGAGGAGAACTACGCCGCAGCTGTGAAGAGCTTACTTCTGGCCAGAGGCTTTGGCGTCACCACGATCCATCAGGTCGTGATCGGCTCTACTATGAGCGTGGCGCAGCGCCTATGCCACAGTGCAAAACCATTTGGCAACAAGTACTTTGTAGTTTCCACATTCTTCGCCCAGTGCCTCTTCCTAACCAACAACCCCGATGGTGATTCTCTATTGAAAATCATCCTCAATCCGGACATGGCGCTGGAACTGAACCAGGCCATCCTTGCACCTTACCATCCACCACGGACTCCCAACCGGGAGTATGACGCCATCGATGTCCAACACGACAAACCGGTCATCCTGAATTATCAATGTGATCTCCTGAAGCTATCGGATATCCGTCCGATCCCAGAAGGGTTCCGTGGAAGTCCCATTATGCTCTGCTTCGATTACCAGGCTCAGACGGTTCAGGGAATTGTCGGACCGGCCATCGAAGTGCGTCCAGTAGAAAGTATGAGCAACCATGGAAAAAAGAAAACTGAAAATAGCCCTTAGCCTTGCTGTCCTGATCCCATGCGTGTTGTATATTGCCGGTATTATCGCCCAGTTCATGATCAACATCAACGCATGGAAGGCAGCCGGCAGTGACTATAGCGTCTCCCCAGGTCTCCCATCCCTGGAGCTTGCAGATGTCTTTCGATCCATATTCCACTTTCCAGAAGGCCTGATTGCCATCGGTGTGGTAGTGGTGGGAATTGTACTCATCTGCATTTTTGGACTCCGGATCGGATGGGGCCAAAACGGAGTCACCGATTCCGATCGGAATCTCACTGTCTCAAGCTCTGGTAGCTACGGCACAGCGAGCTTCATGTCACCGAAGGAGGCAAGCGCCTGCTTTGATGTGACAAGTGCGAAGAAGACCGAGCAGGACATCCTTGGCATGTTACCTGATGGTCAAATCCTCACACTCCCCAAAAACACACGCCTCAATTCCAACCTCGCCGTATGTGGCTCGTCGGGCACAGGCAAATCCAGATCCATATCCCGAAATCTGGTCCTCCAAGCGGTGAAGCGTGGTGAGAGCCTGATCCTTACCGATCCAAAATCTGAACTGTATGAATCCATGAGCGAATACCTTCGAGACAATGGATACACAGTTAAGGTCTTCAACCTAATTGAAATGGATCATAGTGATTCGTGGAACAGCCTCAATGAAGTTGGTTCCAGCGAGCTGATGGCTCAGACCTTCGCCGACATCGTACTGCAAAACACCAGCGGAGACTCGAAAGACGCGTTCTGGTACAACGCTGAGCTCAACCTGCTAAAAGCGCTGGTACTGTATGTGGCGTTGGAAATGCCCCCGGAGCAACGCAACCTGGCTACAGTCTACGATCTGCTCTATACACAGACGGAGAAGGGCCTGTCCGACATCATGGCCAGTATCAGCCATGAGCATGTGAACCAATACACCGGCGAGCTTCTTCCGCCATCCCCTGCAGCCGCACCTTACGCCATCTTCAAGCAGTCCAGCGATACGGTTCGAACCAGTGTCATCATTGGCCTAGGCAGCAAGCTGGCCGTACTGCAGGCGCAGCAGGTGCGGAACATCACTTCCTATAACGAGATCGATCTGGAACTTCCGGGAAAGCAAAAGTGTGCCTACTTCTGCATTGTGTCCGATCAGGACAGCACCTTTGATTTTCTCAGCTCTCTATTCTTCAGCTTTCTATTTATCCGCCTGATTCGCTATGCAGATGGATACTGCGAAGGCGGTATGCTGAGCACTAAGGTCAAGTTCGTGCTAGATGAATTTCCGAACTGCTGCCTGATCCCTGACTTCACCAAAAAGTGCTCTACCATCCGGTCACGCGGATGCTCGGTAGCCGTCTTCTTCCAAAATGTAGGTCAGATGCGCAACCGATACCCTGATGACCAATGGCAGGAGATCCTCGGTGCCTGTGACTCCACGGTGTTTTTGGGTTGTACCGATATGCTTACGGCGGAGTACTTCAGTGATCGCATTGGTACCGCTTCCGTTGAAGTGGAGGGTACAATGCGAGAACTCAATACCATGCACATCACCAACTACACACCAAGATTCCGCAAGACCAACTCACTTGGCCGGCGTCAACTGCTTACCCCTGATGAGGTCCTGCGTTTACCCCCGGATCAAGTTCTGATCTTCATTCGAGGTCAGAAAGTCATGCGAGCCAAGCGCTATGACTACTCCCTGCATCCGGACTATAAAAAGCTGAAGAGCCGCAAAGCGATCCTGCATGAGCCTGACTGGAAGACCAGCCAGGCTTCTTCTGTATCTGCAACCGGCCCTTCACCATCCTCATCCATGGCCACCCCTGTGGAAAAGGGCAGCGGCAATCGGCAGAAGAAACCACCTGCGAAGCCAGCCCGTAACACTGAGCGCGAGGTTGTGAATGCGGATGACATCTTCTAGGAAAGGAGCAGAAGAAATGCCTAAGAAGAAAGTAACTGAAGCTGTTGAAGAGGTCGTTCAGGAACCGGTTGTTTCTGAACCTGTGCCCCCTCAGGCACCCCGGCGTCAAGGCAGTGATGACCTGCTTGAACTCAATGATCTGGAGCGTGGCGTTACCCGTGAGGATAGCGAAGACGCCAAGTGGGGCTATCTTGCCGGCGCAGCGCGCAGGCAGCAGATCCTGACCGGCATCGTCAGCAGCGGCATTATTCAGACCGAGAATGGTCTTCCTGTTTGCCCGGTTGATTTTGAAGGCCTCCGCATCCTGATCCCCATTCGTGAGATGGTGTTGACGGAATGGCCTGAAGAGGATCCCATTCCTCGATCTGTCAGAATCCAGATCGGGCGTATGCTGGGTGCGACCATAGACTTCATCCCCGCGGCCGTGGATATCCGCAATCGTGCGGCAGTTGGTTCCCGTAAGGCGGCCATGCTGCAGCGTCAGAAGCGGTACTATGCCACCGGCCGTGTAAAGCCCGGTATCCTGATGGCGTGCCGTGTTCTGGGTGTCGGCAACAACACCATGACGGTGGAAGCTTGCGGTGTGGATACTGAGATCTATGCCCGCAATGTCTCCTGGGAATGGTTCTCTGACATTGCGGATCTGCACTCCACCGGCGACCTGGTCGTGGCCAGGGTCATGGATGTTTCTTACAACGAGGAGCGGGATGTCTATTCGGTCAACCTCTCCATCAAAGAGGCATCTGAGAATCCCGATCGGGCAGCCCTGGAGAAGATCACTCCCAACTCCAACTATTTCGGTGTCGTTACCGGCGTGAAAGACCGCGTGTTCTTCGTCCGCCTTCAGGTGGGCGTCAATGCCAAGACTAAGCTCTATCGTTCCATCGACATGCCCAGCAGACTGGATACGGTCAGCTTCCGTGTCACCGGAGTCGATGAGGAAAACGGCATCGCGCTGGGCTTCATCACCAGAATCATCAAACGCCATACCAGATTGAGGTAACCTTATGAAATACACTCCCAGCAGCCGAGATGCTCTTGACGCTCACTGCAGGGAGGTCATCCGGTCCTGCCTCAACATTGTGGAGCAGCATGGTGACACCTATGTCGCCATCCACAAGGACGACGAGATCGACTGCGTCGTCCTTGTCTCCATGATTCGAAGCTATCCCATCATGTCCATCATTGTCGCTGACAAGATCCTGTTCGCTGACATCAATGCCGATCAGATGTATGGCGTTGCGAACGAACTGAATCTGGACTCGGTCACAGGTTGGCACTCCGTCTTCCTGGCAGATGACAGCATGATCTACATGTACCGGCAATGCCTCTGGCTTTCGATGAATCTGACCTACGAAGACCTCCTTGCCATGCTGAAAGAATGCATCAGCGAATACAAGCGCGGCAAAGGCCGCCTTACTACCGGTGATCATCCGACTAACCCGGTCGCATGACACCCACGAACAGAAAGGATCAAGATCCATGAAGGAAAAAATCACTTCCTTGGTGCTTGTTCTCGTCGTTGCCATGTCCATGACGGTGGGAGCAAGTGCAGCATCGTACATTCCGGACGATGTGACCTATCAGAATCTCAACGGGCAGCAGCTTGCGATCAAGACCTATACGCTCCTGCCCGACCAGGACCCTGCAGATCTCTATGAAGAGGACTTCGAGCATGATGGCTTCCTGTACTCCATGAGTGACATCATCAAAGAAGAGCAGCACTTCCAGGAAGAGAATCTGCACACCGAGGTCGTCACTGTCACAACTGCCAGTAAGAACCTTGAAGATATCCTCGCAGAGCTGAAGCCCACGATCGAGTTCGACGACGGCATTTCTTCCGGCACTCTGTCTCTGGACCACAGCACGATCAAGACGGAGGCAGCCGGCTACAAGAGCAGCTCCTACACTGTCACCGCAACCAAGAACTACACCGGCCTCGATCGAAATGATTCTTCTTACATCGATAAGACTGTAGAGAAGAATGGCAGAACCCTGAGCCTGTCCAATGTGACCTGGAGCGTGGAGCGTACGGCGCTGGTAGGCGATGAACTCGTTCCCGCCACCTATTCCGCAGTCGCTACTTATTCCGGCACTGCCAGCTCCACTGTCGCAACCGGATACATTACGACCGCTGAGTACAAAGGCACCGTCGTCTCTTCCGGCATCTCCAGCATCCTTTATACCGTAACCTACCTGGGCACCGAGATCGTTCCTGTGGAAGAGGAACCCACTTTCAATGGCTCGATCGTGGTGATCCCCGTTATCGGCGGAACCATTCTTTTGGCCACTTTGTTGTTGCTCGGCCTTCTGCTTCGTAAGAATACTACAGTTTACAAAGCGACGGGCAAAGGCAACGAGTATGAAAAGTGCGGCCGACTGCGTCTGAAGACCAAAGACCCCGAACTTCGTATCGATCGCCTGAAGGATATTCCGGAAGGTATGATCGCAGTCGAAGTGGATCAGGCAGTCGCAAAGAAGCTGTTCGGCCAGACCATCGCCATCCACTGCTATGACAACACAGTCGAGCATACTGTTGGCACGGTCAATGGCCAGTACTGGTTCAAGGTCGATATCGGCACTCAGGAAGGTGAACCCGATACTGAGGAGGAACCCGTATGAAACTCAAACGCATTTTGACCCTGTGCTGCATGTTGACTATGGCCCTCGGCATGGCGAGCTCTGCCAGTGCCGCAGACTACTCGTTCGAAACCTCGGCCAATCCCGTCTACTACGGCAGCACCAACTACGAGGATCTGTATGATGCCGGCTACAACTACGGTGCCCGCAACCAGATCGACTACGATATTCCAGAAATCCAGTACGGCCTAAGCCAGGAGTTCCTGGAGACCTCGCTCAATAACCCCTATCTGAGCAGCGGTATCCAGTATGGCCTGAGCGGTGGATCCGCAACGACTGTATATCCGGAGTCCGATTTCAGCAATTCCAGCATCATCTCTGGTGGCAGCCTAATCGAAGTTCCGTATCAGCCCTCTGTCACCATTACTGATCTGAAACAGAAAGATGGCAGCATCGGCAAAGTCTCGATCGACCGTGTCAGCCTGAGCTGCAAGGTGTATGAAGGCGCTACTGACAGCTCAATGTCCAAAGGAGCTGGTCACTATACCTCGTCTGGCATCTATACCGGCAACATTGGTCTGTTCGGCCACAATCGTGGCAGCCATGCCTATTTTGCTAAGCTGAAGAATGTGAAGATCGGTGACATCGTGGAGTACAAGACCGCGATCGGCACCAAGACCTACCAAGTGACTTTTGTCGGGTCCATCTCCTATACCGACTATTCGTACCTGAATGAGATGGGAGATAACCGAATTACCTTGATCACTTGTATCGCTAACCAGCCCTCTCTGCGTCTGTGCGTGCAGGCAGTAGAGATTCGATAAATGAACTGGAGGAACACTATGAAAACCAATAAGCCCCGCAATCGTGAGAGTCGTACCAAGCCCATCCCCACCGAGTCCAGCGTAGCCATTCGGCTGCGCCTGCCTCGCGAGTCCTATGACCAGATGAGAGATCTGGTTAAGAACAGGCGGGCAACCAAGGAAGACATCTTCCTGCGTGGCCTCCAGGCCTACTGCAATCAGTAATTCATCCCTACGCCTTTCCCCCGCAGAGAGTGGCTGGAATACACTTGATGAGGTGAAAGAAAATGAAGAGAATCGGATCCTTTATCGCCGGTCTTCTGGTCGGCACCATGCTCTTTGGCGGCTCCGTGGCCTATGCGGCCGGCGTCGTTGCTGAGCTGAGCAGCCATCGGTTCTTTGTCGATGGTCAGGAAGTGAAGATGACCGCATACGCTATCAACGGCAACAACTATGTGATGCTCCGCGATATCGGCAAGGCGGTTGGTTTCAATGTTCATTGGGACAGCACCAACGGCTGTGTCCAGATTGAGAGCGATAAGCCGTATACCGGCACAGCTCCCGCGAAGACGCAGAGCGTGGCAGTGGGAGCTAAGAAAGCTGACTACACACAGGCGGATGTCATGCCCGAGCCCAAGGCGGGCGACAAGATCCCCTGCAGCGACGGCTATGTGTATGAGATCACCGATGTGAGCAAGTACCAGAACAGTATGTTCGCTACGCAGGAAACTGACACCCTGCCGGACCCCACCTGTGACTGGAGCCTGCTGGATCAGCCGACTCTGCCCGAACCCGAGGCGAACCACTTCACTTCCGGTGGTAAGGAGTACATGTTCGTGCGCAACCTCTTTGAGACCCGTCGCATGCAGTACACCCTCTATAACGCCATCGGCGACAATCCGCAGACCTGGCAGAACGGAAAGCCCGTAACCAGAGCGGATGGCAGCCCTCTTGTGACCGTGAAGCTGTCTATTCCCGAAAGCGTGGCAGCCAACAGCTTCTGGCCCTGGCGTTCCGACCAGATCGTCGAACTTTTCAATTCCTGCCCTCCCGGCGAGTACGCCTTTGAGGCATGGGATGTCTATTGTGACGGAGCCTTCCAGTACACGGAATATTACATCTCCGTAAAATGAAAACTGAATATTGTTCCCTGCGGAGGCAGTGTGCTGAAATACGCACACTGCCTTTTTCCATACCGATCCAACCCAAGAATGCTTTATGCATTCACGATAATAAGCACGGAGGTCAATCCAAATGAAAAAACGAGTTGTTTCGATGCTTCTCGCAGTTGTCATGATGCTTGGTATGTTTCCAGGCACAGCTCTGGCAGCCGGTTCTGTCGAAGAGGCGCTTGGAGAAGTCAACATCTACAACGGCGAGCAGAAGCTCAGTTACCTGTCGATCAACGGCAGAGTGCGTGAGCTGATCTATACCTACTACAACTATGTGGATCGCAACGGTCAGACGAAAGAAATCCCTGCGTACTGCGTCAACCCCAATATCAAGGGTGTACCTCAGACTGTTGCTCCCGGTGAGAGCATCAAGTACCTCGCCAACGAAATCGGCAGTGATCCCAAAGTCATGGGCATCATTGCAAATGGCTATCCCCATCGCAGTCTGAGCGAACTCAAGCTGGAGAATAAGTATCAGGCATACTATGCGACCAAAATGGCGCTCTGGGCGTACTTGCTGCCCAACTGGGACATCAACAACATGAAGGTCAACCCCAATCTGACCGGAGTGGAGCTGGAGCGTGCCAATAAGATGCTGGCAGCCGTGAAGGATATCTACCGTCGCGGCACCGTATGGAGCACTGCCCTTTCTCCTAATGTCACGGTGGAAGCCGACCAGGAGACCGCCTATCCTGCAACCATCAATGGTCAGGAATATCTCCAGCAGATCTTCACGGTCACTTCTGAAACCTGGGTGTGCAACTACGCTGTAAATGTTGCCTTTAGCGATCCCTCTGCGGTTCCTGCCGGCACGAAGATCGTTGATATGGACAACAAGGAAATTGATGTCATCACCACCAAGGCCATCGGAAAGGGATATGCCGGACAGTTCAAGGTCCTGTATCCTGCCAGCGCAGTCGATGGACAGAGCGGCAGCGTCCAACTGAGCTTTCGTACCAATGTCTATAAGTACGCCATCTACTACGCTGTGTGCGCCGAGAAAGACAAGTATGGCAACCTGCAAAATTACATGTGCGATACCGATCCGACCACGCCTCTGGCTCTGACGGCATACAGCAACTACACCGACACCCCTGAAGAGGAACCCACCGAGACCAGCATGAAAATCCTCAAGTACGAGGAAGGCACGACCATCCCCCTGAAGGGCGCGATGTTTGAAGTGGTTGATCCCGAAGGCGCATCGGTCGGAACCTTTGCCACCAACTCCAAGGGCCAAATCGTTATTCCTCTTACTCTGGCCGGCAACTACACCGTCTATGAGCGCGAAGCCCCTAATGGCTACCTGCTTAGCGAGGAACCCGCCCAGAATGTCAAAGTTGAGTACGGCAAGCAGGCTACGGTGACTTTTGAAAATGCTCCGTATGGCAACCTAATGGTGAAGAAGTACTCCGACTCCGGTATGCAGCTGCCCGGTGCCGCGATTCGAATCGAGCACATTGAGTCCGGTGCCGTATATACCGGAGAAACCAATTATGCCGGTACTGCTGTTTTCACCGAGATCAAGCCTGGCGCTTATCGCATCCAGGAGATCGCAGCGCCTGCCGGCTATATCAAATCCGATGAAGTCTATACTGCAACCGTCATCTCCGGCGACACTGTGGAAATTCCTATCGTGAACGAGGAGAAACCCGGCCTGCGTGTGATCAAGTATGACTCTAAGACTCACGAGGCTCTGCCCAATATCTCCTTTGAAATTTCCAAAGATGCACAGTCTCTGGGCACCTTCCAGACTGATGAATTCGGCGAGATCCTGTTAACCGATCTGGAACCCGGCACCTACCTTGTAAAGGAAGTCGCTACCGACTCCTCTCACATCATCAATTCCACACCTCAGCAGATTGAGCTGGAAGGCTCCGATGGCATTCTGGAGTTGATCTTCTTCAATGATCAGAAGCCGGGTATCCATCTTGTAAAGCTGGACAGCACCACCTTGGAGCCTCTGCCCAACGCACGGTTCCGTATTGAGCTTGTCGGTGGCACCTTCTCCAAGGAGTACACCACCGACGCAAATGGCGAGATCGACCTGACCGATCTGGAGCCTGGTGCCTACAAGGTGACGGAGCAGGCCGCGCCGGATGGCTACCTGATTGATGACGCCACTCGTGTCATCCAGATTAACGGTAACGAAAATGCCCAGTTCGTGTTCACCAACACCCAGAAGCCCAGCTTCCGTCTGGTGAAGCTGGATAGCTACAGCGGCCTCGGCCTCGCTGGTGCGACCTTCAGAATTGCGCAGATTGAGGACGGCTCGCATTACCTGGATCGCGTAACTGACACCAAGGGCGAAATCAACATCTCCGATCTGGAACCCGGCATTTACTCCGTGGTGGAGATGGATGCTCCGGAAGGATATGTGAAGGACTCCCGTGAGTATCATGTGGAGCTGTTCCCCGGTCAGAACAGCGAACTGGTCGTTTCCAATGATCGGATGCCCAATTTGGAGATCCTAAAAACTGATGCCATTACTGGAAAGCCTGTCGCCGGTGTGACCTTTACCGTCAAGCGTGTGGATTCTTCCACACTGACCACCGTGACCTCTGACGGGAATGGCCGCTGCTATCTGGAAAAGCTGATGCCCGGTGTCTATGAGATCTGGGAGCAGTCAGTACCCGATGGCTATCTGCTCAACGAAGCACATCAGATGATCACGCTGTTTCCCAACAGGACTGGCACCGTCCAGTTCCAGAACTATCCCAAGCCCACCCTGACAGTCAATAAGATCGACAGCATTACCGGCGATCCCATTAAGGGTGCGAAGTTCAATGTTACTTTCCGTTCCGATAAGACCTCTACCGGTGAGATTCGTGATCTTGGTACCTACTACTCGGATGAGAACGGTCAGTTCTTCATCGATAAGCTGGATGACGGCTGGTACACCATCACCGAGCTGGAGCCTGCTGCGGGCTATTCCATCAAAGATCCCACTTCCCAGCAGGTCTATGTGGAAGCGGGGCGCGGCAAGGTCGTCACTTTTGAGAACACCCCCCTGAGCGCCATCATCGTCAAGAAGGTAGACTCCAGCACCGGTGATCCTCTTCAGGGTGCATGGTTCCGCGTGCGGTTCCTTGGCGGCACCTCCGGTACTGGAGGCACAGTCATCGCTGAGCGTCAGACTTCTTCCAACGGCACTTTCATCCTCACAGGTCTGAAGGCTGGCACCTATGTCGTTGAGGAGATCTCCGCACCAGACGGCTATGTGCTGAGCGAAAACGATATTCAGACGGTATATTTGAGTGGCAACGAACAGGATGTCATCACCGTCACCTTCGGGAATGAGGCCAAGGGTAGTGTCCTGATTAAAAAGATTGATGCAATTACCCGCGAGCCTCTGTCCGATGTGGAATTCATGGTCACAGAGTCCAACGGCACCGTCGTGGGCAACAGAAACGGTAAGTATGTAACCGATAGCGTCGGCACCATTCTGATCGATGGCCTTGATCCCAACACTACACTGGTCATCAAGGAAGTGCGTGCAAAATCCGGCTATGTCCTGGACGACACGCCACAGACCGTCAAAGTGCGCTCCCACGAGGTCGTGACGGTGGAGTTCCGCAATCAGCCTCTCGGCGGCCTGCGCATTGTGAAACTGGACAGTGTTACTCGCAAGCCTCTGGCAGGCGTTGAGTTCCGTGTGGCTTACGCCGATGGCAGCTATGTGCCTGATGAAGGTGGCAAGCTGTCTTCCAACGGGATCTATCGGACGGACGAAAACGGTGAGATCTTGATCAGCGGCATCGTTGGCACGCTGGTCGTCACAGAGACGAAGACCATCTCCGGCTATGTGATCGATGAAGAGACCAGATCCCAGACCGTCGTAATCGATCCCGATGATCTTCAGACGCTGACCTTCTATAACAGACCTGCTGGTGGTCTCCAGATCATCAAATCTGATGAGGATACCGGCGCACGCATCAAGGGTGTCAAATTCGAGGTTCGGAAGATCAACGGCGAGATCCTTGGCACCTACACGACTGACCGCAACGGTGTCATCAGCATCCCCAATGCGGAGAATGGATGGTATACCATCACCGAGCTGAAGGCAGCCGAGGGCTACGAGCTGGATGCCACGCCCGTCAATGTCTGCGTCAAGGACGGTGAGACCACCACGGTGGAGATTACCAATCAGCGCATGGCGTCGATTATGATCCATAAGGTCGATGCGGCTACCGGCGAGGGTATCTATGGTGTCAAGTTCGTCCTGTACGATGCAGGCAAGAATCCCATTGGCGAGTATGCGACGGATCAGGATGGCTACATCTACATTGATGACGAGCTGACTCCCGGCAAGTACTATATCCGTGAACTGGAGGCGGCCGAGGGCTACATCCGCGATGAGCAGTACAAAACCGTCTATGTTGAGGCGGGTAAGTGCGCGCAGATCGAATGGGAGAACAGCGCTGTAACCGGTCAGATCCAGGTCCGCAAGTATAGTGCTGACGATAACCTCGTCACTGGCCAGCGCGCCGGCTCTGCTCTGGAAGGTGCGGTGTTTGAGATCACGCAGGCCCGTTCCGGTAAGGTCGTGGGCTATATTGTGACCGATGCACGCGGCGTCGCCGCTTCCGATCCTCTGCCTCTGGGCCGCTACTTTGTTACGGAGGTGTCCGCACCCAAGTACTATCAGCTCAGCAGTGAGAAGATGGAGGCCGAGATCGAGTATCCAAACCAGATCATCAAACTCTCCGCCTACAACAAGTCCGCCAATCTCGGCGTGACCATTAAGAAGACCGGTAACCGCGAGGTACAGCCCGGACAGGTCATGAGCTATGACTTCTCCGGTATCGGCAACACCTCCAATGTTGCGCTGAACAGTTTCTTCTGGCATGACCGTATTCCGACCGATGCCACACGCGCAATCAGCGTGACCACCGGTACCTACAATGCGAGGCTTTATTACAAGGTCACCTTCAAGACCAATCTGAGCGATTACCGGACTCTGGCCAGCAACCTGCTGACCTCCAACAACTACTCTCTGAGCCTCAATGCAGCAACCCTCGGCCTTGCTCAGGGCGAGTATGTCACGGATGTCCGGTTCGAGTTCGGCACCGTGCCCAGCGGCTTTGCGTCCGTGGTGAAGCCCACCATGCGTGTGCAGGTGCTTGGCACCGTGAGCAACGGCTACCAAATCATCAACAGAGCTGATGTGGGTGGTCAGTACCTCAACGAGTGGCAGACGGCCAAGGCCACCTGGGTCACCACCGTCTGTCGCTTCAACAACAACCCGCTTCCCAAGACCGGATATTGATCTCGAGAGAGGTCGTTTCCTATAACCCCCGCCAGCCCCGGAGCTCACGCTTCGGGGCTGATCTTTTGAACATGAGGAGAGTATTATCATGAGCAAGTTTTTACCTATTGGTACCAAAGGCGAGCTGCTGAACAGCGACATGATCGCCCGCATCATTCCCAAGGAAGATGGCGGATGCATCATCCTCACCAAAGATGGTCAGCACTTCCACAGTGAGATCGACCTTCACGACGAAGTCAATGACTACAACTCCATTCGTTCCATTATCCCTTGCCAGGGCGTCAGCGCTGTCTATCTTGATGATGATGATGGCGACAGCGAAATCTGCCCCTGCGCTTTTGTGATGCTGATGTCTGACGGCAAAATTGAGCCTTTCGTCTTTGCAACAGACAAAGACATCGAGCGAATCGCCAATAAAGGCCATACCGGTTTTACCGGATTCGTTCCAACCAAGTAAATAACGAAGGCCGCTGCTCCGGCAGCAGCCTTCTATTCCAATACAAGTGGAGGAATGTCAAACATGGGTAGATTTATCAACCTCGGTATCGCGATTGTCAACACCAGCTACATTATCCGTGTGGAGATGGAATCCGATGGCAGAGCGGAAATCTATATGTCCGATGGTACGATGTTTCGCTACGATCACTTCGATGCCTCCCAACTATATGGCACAAATGAAAAGAAAGAGGGTGCGACCTCGTTGCATCTGCAAGAGGAACTCCGATATGACCAATCACACTCCATGTCTACTTGATGAAGCAGCAACCTTCATGAAAGTACAATACCTCTCTTACCTGCGGTTCCTGTCCACTGACGGTCGATCCCGTTTAGCCGCATTTCTTGAGACTTTTGATGCCGCAGAATACACACTTTTTTAGTGGAATGATGCCATTGAATACTTGAAAGCTGGAGTGAAACAGCAGACCGCGCAGGTGGCTCGTGCACAACTCCTACGCGCCCTTAGAACCACCTGATGGCTCTATATCAATATTGCATAGGTGGACATGTTCAACCAAACACCCAGAACTGGCATTTCCATCATGTGCGCCCACTATTTCTATTCGGACGAAGGAGGATCAAATATGCCCTGGATTATCAGCAATGGAAAAAGCTATGTGGAGATTATCGGCAACAATCAGATGATCACCACTGCCTATATCGATCGCGCGCATACATTCAACAATAAGAAGACGGCAGAGAAATACTGCTCTTTGCTGCCAAAGGCGATGAAAAACCTGAAGTATAAGGTCATCTTCATCTCAAACCCCAATCCCGAAAATCCTGATCTGCAACTGGAGCTACTGACGCCTGAATTCTACCTGACACGGCTGAAGAATTTCAGCGATTTCATTCACACCATCCAATGCCAGAGAGAAACACTGGTGACCGGCCAGCGGAAGGCGGAGCTGGAGATTGAAGACATCGAGCACGCAGCGGAGTTCTATAACCTGGATGCCTCACATGGATACCAACTCTATAAACTTCTGCACGATGCCCGTGTGCGCCGGCGCAAGTGCAAGAATGCAATCGCTTGGATCGATTTCATCTTAGAGCAGCGCCCTGAGCGGTTTGTGGAGAACGATCCATCAGCTCGCATTGTGGGCACTCGCTCTCGCGATTATGCGCCACGAGCCCTGCCTGAACTCTTTGAGTGGGAGAACGAAGGACAGACCAGTATCTCGGTCAGTTAATTGTCGGCACCAATGGACAGAAGCCCTTGAATATGGTATTCTAAGCGCAAGAAAACATCAGTTTTTGCAGTATTTAGCTGTACCGTGACCCGTGGAATAGGGGGCTTTTATGAATAACCAGGCATACGATGATACAGCGACTCGGAACCCGAGAAAAGCATATACCGACTATGAGAACAGTACTTATACTGTTGTTTCGAAGGTGGCTTATTTAATCGGAGTCCAAAAGCGCATTTTTGAAAACGAATATGAACCACCAAAGATGGAATGGTATGAGAAATTACACGCAGACAAGAATGCCCGCATCGTGCGCAACCTCTGCATGATTCGAACGGCTTTGGAACTCAATTTTAAAGCCATCAATAACCGTATGCGTTTCGATATGTGCAATCTCCACTCGCTTCCAGAGTATGTTCCGCAGGATAGCCTGAACGAACTCTTGCAGGATGGTATTACGATTGTTAGATCCAGAGCTTTGCCTGCCGAGTATATTGTAGATATCAATAAGCATATCAGCAACCGCATTAACAACTGCAAGTCGCTGTTTCCATTATGGCTGAAGTGGGAATATGTCCGGAAGCTCTTCCTCATGCCGGATGGCCTCAACAAGAAGGGCATCAAGGCAGCAGCGGCAGATTATTACGCCAACAAAAATAAGTACCCGTACCAAGTCTATATCAATTGGTCCTACATGGACTCTGGCAACATCCTCTACAATGACAAGAAGTTTGTTTCGCTTCTATATGAAGCCAATGAGGATTATTTCACAGACTTGAGCAAAGTGTCTGATGCCGGTAACCTCACAAAGGCTGGTATATACAAGTTCCTGGACAAGAGTGAGCGCGTCGTCGTTGTGGTGGATTGTGAAAACTCCGATCCCTACAAACTGTACGCAACCTTGAACAATCTTAATCAGGAAGCACTACTCAATAAGATTTGTAAAATCATCCTCTATGATGATATTCATACCACATCGGCGTGGAAGATTTTGGAGCGCTTCACCCAAATTCCAATTGAGCATGTCCTGATCGAACGCATCAAAGAAAACAAGTCACTTGTTGACATCCGTTTGACCACCGGGACCTGCCGTGAGTATTATCAGAACAATGTGGACTCGTTCATTCTTGTATCCAGCGACTCCGACTATTGGGGGCTGATTTCGGCAATGCCGGAGGTTCGGTTCTTCGTGATGGTAGAAAGCGAGAAATGCAGTCCGACCATCAAAAATGCGTTGATCAATGCCGGCATTTCTTATTGCTATATCGACGATTTTTGTACTGGTAACAGTAATGATATCAAGGTTGCGGCAGTACTTCGCGAGGTTCGCCAGAAACTCGACCAGGCATTTCACCTTAATGTTCGAGATATTCTGGATGAGGCCTGTAGGGCGACCAGAGCTGACATGACGACCGCAGAGAAGAACCAATTTTATGACAAGTACATTAAAACCATGCATGTTGATATCTCTCCCAACGGGGAAGCAACGATCGTGCTTGGAAAATAGTCCCGCATATTGGAACGAGAGGCTTTGACCCTCTCGTTCTATTTTGCTGCTATTAAACCAGCAGTTCAATGACAACTTCAAAAAACAAGGTTATCATGATATCAACGACAAGAACAAGGAGTGAGCGATATGAATCTCAAAGAAGCTTTCCGCTTTCAGAATAAGCTGCAGTCCATGATGGCCGATGCGCAGAGCATCCTCGGCAACAATGGCAACATTACCAAGGTGCAGAACACCTATCTCCGCCACAAGGTCATGGCAGAGGCGGAGGATGAAGTCACTATGGAGGCACCTTCCACCGAGTATAGCGAGAATATCACCGAGATGGCAGAGTTCCTGCTGTTCCTCCTGGACGAGCGGGAAAAGCTGAGTGCTGCGATCCATAAGGCGAAGGTATCCCTTCCGCTTGGGGCCGGCCTGGATGGCGAAGTGAGCCTCAACGGGAAGCGCCAGGAGATCGCCACTCTGCTCCGTCACATGGCCGGCCTGCGCAATGGCGAGGTTTTGATCTCTAACGGGGGAGTTGGCTATCGGTTCAACAACGAGGGTAATCAGGTCTCCTACCGCTGCGATGTCAAGCGTGTGACCACCATCAATTTCGATCGCAATAAGATTCGAAAGATGTGCGCTGATCTGAGCAAGAAGTCCGATGAGACCTCTGCCGCTTTGGATGTCGCTCTGGTCAACACCCCGGTGGAGTACGAAGCTCCGTTCGATGTGAACGAGACCTTCGCAGAGGCTTTTGAAGCGCATATGTCCGCACTGAGCTGATCAAGCCCTTGCGGCTTTGCTCCGACTATCATGGATGCGGCAGAAGAAGAGAACGTGGCGACCGGTTCAGTTGCAGACGAACTATAGTGCTGCAAATCAAAACAATCCGCTCGGTTGATTCTGAGCTCCAAAAGAAGACATGATCCGTTTCATTAACGGATGCTACGAACCGTCTTCCTATCCATCAGCGCCCAACGCTGTTGCACCATGTCGTGAATACGCTAACGCCGAATCTCGACCTTGCCACCTCACATCTCCCTATTCTGTTGGATATAGATAGATTTCCTATCTTGATATTGCTGGCCTTTGAGCCGTTCATACGTCAAGGAATGCTACCCTCGCTCCTCAGGGAGCCGGCGAGCGCATGGCCTTGGCAAAAATGGTCTAAGCGATCTTGGCTCTCTGCCGTATCCGTGATAGTCGGAGCAGTTCTCCCATAAATAGAGGCGAGCAGCAGGCTTCGGCCTGCTGCTCACAAATAATCAGATTCAGTTGTGATGTCCGAGATACCAGGATGTCCTCCATAGGTACTTCAAACAACGCGCCGAGAGCATACAGATTATCAACGGAAGGCAGGCTCTTTCCTTGCTGCCATTTGTAGATCGCCTGTGGCTCTTCAAAACCGAAGTACGCCTGCAGGTCGCGGACACTCATCCCGCGCTCGACGCGAAGACGGATGATGTTCTTTCCGGTCGCAATCGGATCAATGACTGGAAACTGCTTCGTGTTCATGGCAATCGCCTCCATCTAAAGAGTCTTCCCAAACGGGAGTACTCCAGAATACTGGAAGAGGCTTCAAAAAGCAAGAGCAAACGCAATTTTGTAAAGAAACTGTCACATAAGGAGGTCCAATCGTGAGTCGAGAATACAATGAATTCTGCTGCTGGACGATTGAAAAGTTCTCATTCTTCCACAACTACTTCGCAATCATCGATACAGCGGATTACCTTGCAGACCAGCTTTTTATCAAGCATCAGGTCAGAGTAGGGTTCGGCCCTGAGTTCGTTTGCCCGGATGCTCCCTATCGTGTCATCATGTGCAAGTGCCGGAAGCGTGATGTCGATGCTTTCCTGGCAGCGATCCGTGAATTGCCCAACAAGATGCTCCTGTGCGGGCATCCTGACTACCTTACATTCTGCGAGGATCTCAAAAAGAAAGTCCAAACCGTTCGAGACAATGGAGGTGTTCTCACCAATGAAGCAGATGATACCGCTCAAAAAGCAGAGCAAGAAAGCGCAAAAGGAGCAACATGCCAAGCAGCGCGGTAGCTGGTATGGTATTTCTCCTGTCACAAGAACTGTTCCAAATGGTAAAGCCTATGACCGAAATCGAGTTAAACGAGAAGATCGAGAATTTACTGACTGAGTCAGCTCCCGTGCAGTCATCCAGGCGAACTGGCTCTGCGTATCGAAGAGAAATGCGCATCCGCAAGAATGACGCGCTCATGCGCATTGTCACGAGAAGGTATGTGCCTCATGCCGGCTATATCGATTACGGCTTTGATGGTGACACGCTGCTCCATTCGGGAAAGTACATCAAGTATCCCAAGAACAGTAATTGCCAGCGGTGGATGAAACGAGAAACCTGCCGAAAGTCCCGGAACTGTCAGGATCTGCCCCGAAAGGGGAACTACTATCGGCGCCTTTTTGACTACTGGTGGACATTGTATTAACTAGAGAGAGGATTCCTGCAGCGCAATGTGCGGGAACCCTCTCGTTTCTTAGTCTATATCTCTTTCAGGCGCCTGTAGAATGTTGATCTCGAACTGATACCGGTGCGATGCATGGCTTCTTCTTCCGTTACTTTATGGTTGCGGAAATCCTTGGCGATTTGGCGGAACAGATTTGGATCGACTGCAATCTTCTTCCGACCAGCGTATTTTCCATTGTTCTTTGCCTGTGCGACGCCTTCCTGGTGACGCTGCTTATTCTGCTTCGCTTCCATCGATTCCTGAACCATGAGCAGGTTTAGTAGCAGACTGCACTCCTCTTCAGAGAGCTGGTGCGAGTCCGTTTCATCCCAGATATGAGCGCCACTCCTCAAAATCTGAAGGAGAATCTTTCTGAGCTGGCGGCTGGTCTTCGCGATACTTTGAAATCCCTGAATCGAAACAAGGTCGGCTGGCTGGAGATCGGGCGGCAGGCTGTTGATCGTTTCAAATGTGATAGTACGAGCAACTTCCGCCCGCTCAACGATCAGGTTATCGGTACCACAGCGCATATCCGACCGGAGCAGCCACTCAAAGCGATCATAGTAATCCAGACCAACTGCTTCAAGTAGTTCCCAGAGATCTTCTCGACTTTCGCTGGGGGTACGCTCAGAAATGAAGTACGGCGTCATATTAACACGATAATATCGCTCAAGCCGCATGGACATATCCAGCCCGGGAATACCCTGGAAAATGGAGGACGGCAGGGTATCGATTACACTCCATTCAGGAGTGAAAACATACTGGAAGTTCTGATCATCAAAGCGCTCAAGATCAACTCGCCCCACAGCATACTTATTGCCGTTGCGGTCCACGGCATAGATTATGCCGCTGCTGCGGTAATAGGGCTTTCCCTGCAGGGGAAGCGTATATTCGTTTAGGCTTTGGTAATCATGCGTAACAGGCCTCATGAGCCACTCCTTTCCATGTCACAACTGGCGATATGCGTACATAAGGATCTTTTCATATCGTTGCTGCAGCATGACTTTATAGAAACGCTTACGCACCTCTGAGATCCCTTCCACTTCGTCAATAAGAGTATTGATTTGATTAAAATCAATGCGAGGAACAATTCGCTTTAGGGCATCATTGCAAGCCTCGAATTGCAAGCTGCTGATCACTTCAAAATAGGAACTTTTGCGATTCTTCACCTTGATGTGTGAGGTGGGGAACTTATAGATCCGTTGGTCAATTTCTTCCCCGGAGGAGAGTACGGCCTCCAGCTTCTCGTCCGTATTCAGCTTCGGGTAGAGGCTTGAGCCATTGTCATATACCGGGGCGATCCGGTATTGATTATCTTTCTTAATGAAGCCCCAGTTCCCACCATGCCGGTCAAAATTGCCGATCAAAGCATCCACGATGAACATATCCCAGAAACGGTCGATTGTCTCCTCGACATTTGTTGACTTCATATTCTCGCGCAGCATTGCGGTAATATCTTCATAAGTGTACTGATAGAGCTCTTTGTCCCTTTCCAGCGAGCTTTCGCCGACACCGTTGAAGGCAACAAGATCATCTTCGGGCTCTAAGAAATTTTTCATAACGACTACATTTTTGCCCTCATAAGTGCCAAGGAAGGTTTCCTGTACGGGAATGCCAAGTAGTTGAAAAATATGGCTTCCCAAATACTCAGAAACATAATTGAAGATCAAGCCCACTTCGGAATTTTTCTGAAACTTGACGATATAACGATACCCGTCAATAATGATTTCGAACTTCTTTTCTGCCCCAGAGAATAACACGGGTGTCTTTTCGTACTTGCTGTAATCTCTCATGATAGACCTCCCATTTTGATCTTCACCATTATTATATCCACAACGAGTGAAAGTGTCAATAGAGCCGGTATATATTTTGATACGCTCATAAGCCGGCGAGTGTGAATCAAATGAAAAAGCCGCACCATGTAAATGGTGCGGCTTAGGAGGTAGTACTAACCGTGTCGAAATCGATGCGGTTAGTCTTTTTCACCCTTCCGGGTCTTATAGTCCGCTTCAATTGGCGCTTTCCAATCGGCACTCATAGGAGCTCCGCTTCTCATGCTTGTAATCGCGCAGCTGACCACTTCATAGTTCAGCCTTGTCCCCACGCTGTCGGAGTGGTAATTGACCGCGCGGTCTTCACTAATACCAAAATGCTTTGCCGTCTCGACGGCGTCAATATTGGCGCCGAGGAACAGGAATTCCCAACCATACTTGCTCTTCTCATGCTCGATCATCTGCTTAACACGAGCGCTATCATAGCGACGACTCGCATTTTCCATTCCATCCGTCGTGATGACGAACAGGGTGTGCGCCGGAACATCTTCCTCTCGCGCATACTTGTGGACGTTGCCGATGTGGTGGATTGCGCCTCCAATCGCATCCAGCAAGGCGGTGCAGCCGCGCACACAATACTCCCTATCAGTCATGGGCTTGATGTCTCGGATATTAACGCGGTCATGGATCACTTCGCTTACATTGTCAAAGAGGATGGTGGAGACCAGCGCTTCGCCGGGAGCTTTCTTCTGCTTTTCAATCATGGCGTTGAAGCCGCCGATTGTGTCGGACTCGAGCCCACTCATGGAACCGCTGCGGTCAAGGATAAAGACGATCTCAGTCAGATTCTTATTCATTGCAAATACCTCCAATAAATTATGGCTGTTTGGTGTTTCACCTTACAGCCATATCTTACTTTGATATTCGCTTCATTTGGTCGCTTGTTAAGCGACAATTCAATGAAAGGCGCAAGCAAGGATGCTTGCGCCTCTGGATTTCTCAGGATGTGTGATGTGCGTAAAACTCGCTCTCTGCAACACGAATCACGAAATTGTATTCCAGTCGATTTGCCTTGGACATGTCGATGTTATACCGCTTACTGACCTGACGCAAATAGGCAAAATACTCTTTGTCCTCACGAGTCAACGGAGACACCCAGCCTGTCCGTGAAGCATGATCTTCTACCTGACGCAGATACTCAAGCTCTTTTTGTTCCATCGCAGCACACCTCCGGAAAAGATAGCATATCAATCAGAGTTCCACCGACGAAAAGTCGCAGCACCTGATAACTATTATGCGCCAATCAGGCTTTGATCGAATGCAAACAGCGCCTCATTGATCTCAAACACGTTGTAGTTCCCTCGCTCGACAAAATACTCCACGATGATGTCGAATTTGCTGGAGTGCGACAGGGCAAATCCTGCTTTCGAGAGCATATCCTTCAATTCGTCAAGCGGCAATTCGAGTGCAAGCGCAAAGGCAATCACAGTAGGCTTTGATGGCCGATAGAGCTTATCCGACCGAATCTTTGAGAACAGCTTTCGATCAATGTTGGCCTTTTTATAGCACTCTGCATCCGTCATACCACATTCATCAATCTTACGAAGCAGCATCTCGGAAAAGCTCTCGTCGATCTGCTTCAGAGCATCGTCTAGGGAAGCTGCCTTTGCTACCATAGGTGCAGCAGGGATAGGGCAGCTCTCTTCCGCTGCAAGGCTACGCAGCCGGCTGATCCGCTCAGCATAGCTGTCTCGATGCTCTTCTACATATCGGTCATCTATGTAGGCGTTGATGTCCGCAAACAACTTGCTGCTGATCTGATACGCCTTGCGATCGAAGATGACGATGTAAACCATCATATCATTTTCAAGCAGAAAACTGCTGATCGTGTCGATAGCTACTTTGAGCGCCTCATCCTTTGGATAGCCGAAGATTCCCGAGGAGATCAGAGGGAATGCGACCGACTCGCAACCATGCTCCTTTGCGAGCGCGAGTGACGTCTGGTAGCACGAGACAAGCTTGTCATGCTCCCCATACTGCCCACCGTACCAGCGAGGGCCAACCGCATGGATCACATATTTGCATGGCAGCTTATATCCCTTTGTTATCTTGGCACTGCCAGTTTTGCACCCATTGAGCTTTTCGCATTCGACCAGGAGTTCCGGGCCGGCGGCGCGATGAATGCAGCCATCTACGCCGCCACCACCCAAGAGAGAACTGTTTGCGGCATTGACGATCGCGTCAACCTTCATTTTTGTGATGTCATTTCTTACAATCTGGAGCGGCATAAACAGACCTCCTGTGATATCTGCCTTCTGAGTAATTAAACGGCGAGCTTCTTTGGCAATAGATATATCTTCTTATCATCGAAGCAGATTTGCTCGGTACGGTTATAGATCTGGATCATCTCATCCATCTTTTCCATAAACATCCGTGTCCCTGGATTGCCTATGGAAGCGAATCGGTGAACGGCATCCTTTTCCATATCCAGAGCACTCTTCTTTAAGTGTGTTCCGCCATCCTGAAGGAATTCATCAACTGGCCCCTCTTTTACGAGCGGGATACTTCCAATGAATTTCCCGACTGCATTTCCTGCCGTGCCGATACCTTTCATGACATTAGCATCTACTGCTGAGTTACTCAGTTTCTCTAAATAGTGTGAGCTCTCCTCGAACAAATCGTGGTAAGCGTCCGACATCTGCTGCAGTTCATCCCGAATCCCGGAAATATAGGATTCTTTGAAATTGCCGCTGAGCATGACCTCCATGAGAGAAGACAGCGAGAATGTATAAAGGGACAAGCGGTAGTATTTGAATTCCTTCTCCACAGAGGTGAATGTCTGCTTCACGCCAGCCTGCGTGACGATATGCGGCTTCTTCCCAATCGACTCGGCGATCTTCTTCTGGTAACCAAGCATGTTCTTGCGTGCGCGATTTTGGTAGGTGAGAACCTGGTTATGATTGCCGCTGACGAAATGCTCGTTGTCCCAGTTATCCTTATACTTTTTGATGATGCTCATGAGGCTTTCAACATCCGCTTCTATCTCAGATTCCTTTTCGATTTCAAGGAACGAGACGATCTGCCTCTGCATATCCTCAATTTTCCCAAGCTCCTGTTCAATTGAGAATAGAGCGACCGCCATCATCATAGTGGCGGGATTGAATGCTGCCGCTGTCTGTGTGGTAGCGGTAATTGACCCAGCTTTTTGCAGCTGAACCATTTTAGATGTTCCTTCCGCAGTTTTGAGTGAGGCCCAGAAATTTCCGTTCTTTGCCGCTTTCAGTACATCACCGACACCAGCGTTGGCTATCGTATAGAGTCCATCCGCTGCGATGCTCGTCGTCTGCGTAACAGTATTCAACGCAGGGATGAGCGAAGAGACTCCAGCACCAAGCGTAGAGAGTTCCGCAATAGGAACGCTTAACACACCGCTGCTGTTCAGAGCAGTCCTTGCATCCGCCAAGAGGCTTTGGGTAATATCCAATAATGCCCCCGCATCACCGCCAGGCTGAGTCTCTATAGCGGTATTCGTATTGATGATCTCTCCCATGTCTTATCCTCCTCAATCGATTGAGAGTGTTCTCATTAGAGTCGTTGCTTTTTTCGCGGATTGGAAAAAGGCCATGTGGGAGCGGTCGCATACAATATTGCTTTACACGACCGATGCCCCGAAGGGCATTAAAGACAGCTTGGCCATTTTGAAGCATTGCTTTCCGATTGGAATGCCAAGGATCGTGATGCACCAGAGACAGCCCAGAATGCAGTATCCGATTGCCATCTCAAGGCCAAAGAAAATGATCCAAATTAGGTTGACGAGGAAGGAAAAGCCTCCACCGCCATACACAACTTCTTTCCCAAACGGGAAAAAGGCGAGACTTGCGAATTTGAAGCATTGCAGGCCAACGGGTATGCCGATGATGGTGATGCACCAAAGACAGCCGGCCAGTACCCAGGCAAGCCCGCCGATCAATCCTCCAAATAGGAACCAAAGAATATTTCCAATCGTAGACATAGTTGTCACCTCAATTTCTCGCTATTTCGCATCCGTTGCAAGCTGTCGCTCGATCCATGCCATCAGCAACCTCACGATGCGTTTCTGCTCATCCTCCGTCAGCTCACGCCCTATCGGAACATGATACCACTTGTTTAAGCAGCTGCGACAGCAGCAGGCGCAGGCATGCTGGGCAATAAACACTGGATGCCCGCGCATCGGTGTCTGTTTGCCGTCATTTGGGATGATCGCCGGCGCAAGCCGCATTCGGATGAAGTCGGCCGCATGATGCTGAATGGTTTCCATGCCCTTGCCCATTATGTACTGCCTGTCCTTTTCACTCAAATGGAACTTTGCGCGGAAAGCAGACTGTTGTAGGCGTAAAAGTGTTTGCTCAATGGTTGACATGTTGCTCACTCCAAGACCTTCAGTCCCAACTCTTTCATCTTGCGAATGATATCTTTCTCATCCATCATTCCCTCTGGAGATGATGCCTCCTGACCAGGGAATGCTTCGATACCGCTAAACTTAGCTGCCAGCTCATCCGGTTTCCAACCGCAGGTACACCACAAGCGGCTTCCATTGTGATACTGCACGATGAGCTGCATAAGAGTATCTTGCTGCTTTTCCGTCAGGCGGACACCTACCTCGCACAATTCAATCAGCACATTCTGGATCATATCCGTTGTGCGCAGATGACCAACATTCTCGGCTCGCCGATGAAACCGCATAATCTTTTCCGCCTCTGTACCGCTGTACTCTGCCAACAGGGCAGAATAAGTGGCGGGGACTTTCTTGTAATAATCCAAATTGAACCGCTCGTTCAAATTGAGAAAAGAAAACTCGTTTAATTTCTTCCCGCGATTCTCATTCGGATAGGTTTTACGTTGTTTTGGGGCGCACTCCATCGCCGTGGACTTCAGGTTCCCAATAAAAACTGCGAGTGATTTCTCCTCTACAGATGCTGTTGGTTCCGCATATGAGAGAAAATCATCGGGGACACAATAGGGGCGATCATTGCGCTCGTCCATCAGTGCATAGAAGGAAAACATCTTACCATAGCCAGCACCAATCAATTCTTTTGATACGATGTGCCGATCCAGATCATTGTGAGGTTCCTCCGTGTACAGTTCTTCGATCTCATAAACCCGATAGGGCTGCACTTCTCGACGGACAATTGCGGAAAAGGCAATAAGGTCGCGTCGATGAATCCGCGGCACATCGCTTTTTAGCTCCTGATAAACCGACCATACATCGCGAAGGGCGATGGTGCCATATAGATTTGCACAGGCGGCGAATAGAGGATGGAGGAAAGCACATGTTTCCGTTGATAAACCCGCCTGCATATATAGCCGGTTTAGAGATTTCTCCGATAGTGGTTTTGGATAGGACATATACCGTTCCTCCGCGTCCAAGGTTCAAGCTTTATTCGTACTGTGCTGCGATCGACTTGACGTGCTCCGCCATCTGCTTGACTACATCATCAGGCCCAATGACCTTCGCCGCCGTCTGAAATCCGCAGAGCCACGCAAAGAACTGTGGGCTGACGATCACATCTGTCCATACTGTAAAGTGATCTTCTCCATCCGGGACTAAGATCACATCCCGCCCGAGACGGTCGAGTACGGCGCCCACGAGATGATTTTCGAAACGGAGATGAACCTTGACCTCCTCGCCGGTGAACATGCCGAATGTCTTACGCGCATAGACGGCCATATCGAGCGCCTCGTAAGCGTCCTGACCATCTCGTTCTTCATCCAGAACGGTGATCTTTTCCATCTTATCGACGCGGTAGTGTTTGATGATCCCTGCAGCAGAATCAAAGGCAACCATGTAATAGTTCTCATCGTCCCATGTCATTGCAAAGGGACTGACAACATAATAAGCTCCGTCATGGCGGTACACGCGCTCCTTTGCGACATTATACTCGAAATACAGGAACCGGATCTTCCGATTGCTTGAGATGCCATTATGAATCTCATCGACATTATAGTAGATGGACTCATTCATCGTTTTGATCCTGTTCTTCACGAATACCTGTCGGTTGAGCAGCTGTGCGCTATGGATACTGGCCAGCTTCTCGATTTTCTTGATCAGGGACAGCGTCTTCTTATGTGTAATAAATTTTGAGGATTGGACGCTATCCACGAGGAGCTTGAGTTCCGGCAGTTCAAAGTCCCGGCTTGCTACATAGTAGCCGTGATTGTTCCCCTCGGATACCTGAATGATGTCCAAGCCAAAATCCCGCAGAGCTTCAATATCACTATAGATCGTCTTTCTCTCCGCAGTAATATAATGAGACTTCAGGTAGGCAATGATCTGGCTGGTGGTTACGGCATGGTTTTCATCTGAGTTCTTCAGCAGGTACTCCATGATGTAGATAATCTTCAGCTTCTGAAATGAGGAGCGAGGCATATGTTCATCATCCTTTCAACCTGGTCGAACCAATTTCTGTCAAGCAACGATATCATAACATAAACCCTGTCCAATAGAAAGGACAACCTTCGATAATGGCTATTTGTATCGCAAAAAGAAAGCCACGGGTTGAATACTCTCAGGTATTCAACCCGTGGCTTTCTATGAGTGTCCTTTTATT
This sequence comes from Clostridium sp. DFI.5.61, assembly GCF_024462915.1. Lineage (NCBI taxonomy): Bacteria > Bacillati > Bacillota > Clostridia > Eubacteriales > Clostridiaceae > Clostridium > Clostridium sp. DFI.5.61. Next base: position 115,176 of record NZ_JANGBZ010000003.1, on the reverse strand, counting down.
GCATCGTTATCCGGATGTTCCTCGAGGCTGCTCTCTTTGGTCAAGTAGTCTAAAAGAGCCAGCTGTGTTTTCGCTTCTGCTCAAGCAGTACACGCTCCGCTCTTTGGAGTATATCTGGAGAATAGGCTTCAGATAGCAAATTCAGTTCTGACCTCAGTTCTTCATGCGATATGCGAAAGGTGAGTTGTCTGCCATAGAGTTGCTCAGCCGCCGTCACCTGCTCCACATGATCCGAATCAAAAGGCTTCGCTTGTACTCGCTCAATACAGGTATATAGATCATCGGTAAGCGGGTAGTCATTCAGATCTGAAAGAAGAGAGAGCCCATTATCAAAGATCGGGCAAAGGCGAAATTCCTTTGTTTCTTCATTCCGCAATACAGCGAGATTGTTTGTGTGGCGATCTTCATTGAGCGTCAGGCAGTCCAATTCAAGGATAGCAGTAAGATATGCTCCAACACCGGTTAGATTTGTGACGCGCTCAACAAAACCAACCGTGTAAGCAATTCGATCCGCAGGAGAGTCGAATTTTGTCAGCGCTTGAGCAAGTCCGCGACCTTCATAGGCGCGATGGAGCCGTTCAAATGGAATCAGCATTTCATCTTTGCGCATGAAGTCATGGCTGGAGCATCCCGGTATTACTTTATCGTTATAGTGAATGAACACTGGTTGATAAACCACGAAATCATCCGCATTTGACCATGTGAGCAAACGTGAAACGATTATTTCCGAGAGTGCTTCGTATCCCATGTGGTCCGCTTTATACCAATTGCCTGACTGCTTCCATTTGGGTTGATCACCCTTTGAGGTATGGCCTTCGCTCATAATTCTATCCGCGCTCGTAAAATCAATGACTTGCATAAATGATCTCCTTCCTCGGAAGATAACGAAGTCTTAACCACATTTCGTCATCAGCTAAACGACCCCTCGTCTTTTCTACGATCTTCAACGGATCATAATCCGTTAGATCCATTTCTTGAAGCAGTTCTTTGCAGTTGCCGCGTGTCTGAGGAAAGCAGCGATCCCGTAAGAAATTTTCAAAGTCATTCCAGGTTGGGTGCTCCAGCACACCGAATGCACGATGCAGAATGTCATCCGTTTTGTTCTGGATGACCACCTTTTGGTCAAGGAAGTCTACATCAATAACCGTACAAGGCTGCCTTCTGAACATATAAGTGATGCGCATTGTGCATCCATCGCCTGCGGCTGTGTTTAGGTATCGCTCAACCGTTTGACGAGAGAGCCCAAATGTCCTTGCCAGTTCCTGCATGGATGTGCCGGCGTTGCGCATAGCCCTCATTTTATGGATAACTTCGTCGGCTATTTTGCGTTTCCGGCCAGCGTTGCGTGTGTTCTTCTTCCTATATTCTGCAGCGATCTTGCGAAGTGTGGCCTCATCGTCAGTACCGAACAGTTCTACACATAGCTTTCTATAGTCCATTGTTCTTCCTCCTTCGCATCGAATATATGCAACTAATTTAATTTTGATACATTATAGCATAATCTGGTCAACGTGTCAAATTTCACATGACCACGTTACAAAACTCTGTATTTCTCTTCAAGAGCTATTGCATTTTGCGTGCAATAGCTCTTTTCACATCCGTTCACAAAAAGTTTACAAATTTCTTTTCGAAGCGACGGGGGGTACCCCCCTGTTTTTTGAGTGAACTCTAGTAGAACGCAAAAAGGAGATGACCATTTTGAAAAAAAGAAAGACCCGAGCCCAGCGCAGCAGACCCTTCCGCTGCCCCCATTGCGGAGCAGCCATGATCTTGAGACCAGCAGCGGAGATCTACCGCGACTGCCAGAACGATCGGAAACTCTATGTCTGTCACAACTACCCCGCGTGCAACACCTATGTGGCAGCGCATCCCGGCACCAATCAGCCGATGGGCGTGCCGGCGAACGGAGACCTCCGGAACCTGCGCATCCAGGCGCACCGGAAGTTTGACCGCATCTGGCAGACCGGGATCATGACACGAGAGAATGCCTACCGTTGGTTTGCGGACTCCTTTGGATTGAGTCTGAAGGATGCCCACATTGGAATGTGCAGCGAGTACCGATGCAAGGAGCTCATCCGGCTTTGCGATGAAGTGCTCGCAAGAAACCATCGTGTCGCATAAAGGAGGTGCCTGACATGACTGATTATCAGAATGAGCTTGTAATGGAACATTTGGATCTGGTCAACTGGGTCATCCGAACCAGAATCTCAGTTCCCAACAGACCGCTATTGACCTATGATGACTTCTATGCCATCGGTTGTGAGGCCATCTGCCGTGCCGCTTTGAAGTACCAGGCGGATAGCGGCGAATTCGCACCCTTCGCATGTCGCTATATCTACAATGCCATTATCGATCACTGCCGTGCGATGAATTACCGACTCCAGAGAAGTGTAGATGCAGGTTTTGAAGAGGGCGAGGTACTCTTTGATCTGCTTGCCCATACCACCGTTGACTTCGAGGCCGAGGTCACTGACGATTCCGCTATGGCAGCGTTGCGCGCCTGTAAGGAGAAGTACCAGGGTGTTGCTCGGAAAGGCGTCGAGGCCATTGAGCTGAAGCTGCAGGGATATGAGTCTGTTGAGATTGCAGATCTCTACGGGACCACCGTCAATAATGTCAATGCATGGATCTCGCGAGCCCGCAGCAAGCTCCGGAACGAACCTGCCCTGATGGAAATTTTGTGCTGATTTGTTGTTCTTCCCAAGCCACCTTCGTAAGAAAAGTGTAGAACGGATAAGGAGGATACAGCAATGATGACATTTTATGCTGCTGCAGGCAGTTATCAGATCAGAAGCGAAGACGGCAAGAATATGCCTTATATCATGCGGCTGGGAAAGCTGCAGCCAGTCTCCATTCCGGAGTTCAGTCTCTGGAGTATGCTCCTGTGGGATGTATTGACCTATGAGGAGCTTCATAAAAAGTTCTATGACAAGATGGAGGAAACAGAGATCGAACCTTCCTCTTTTGATAAGTCCCTGGAGATGCTGGTTAAGCGCAAGCTCATCATCAAGGGTGTAGGATACACCGGTGCGGATGCGCTCTACAATATGCTTTCGGACACCTATGTGATTCCTCTTCGAGGCGTCCAGGGTACCCGGAAGCTCATGAATGTAGCCAAGCTGCTCAAGCAGAAGAAGGTAAACTTCTTCGAGGCTGTTTATCTGCTGCAGCCGGAGAAGAGTTCGGTTGCCGAGCGCAGGATCATGAAGCTGGTGCTTCAGACCCCGCTGAGCGTACCGGAGCTGGTTCGCTGCTTTGAGAACAATGTGCGCGATGTGAGTTCGGCCGACAAGGTCATTTCCGCCATCTACACGGAGGAGTCCGACAATCAGGCGCGGCTGAACAACGCATCAAGCCTCTCAGACTACCGCCACGATGTCCTGGAGGCGACAGCGAATCTCTACCTGACACGCCAGGTCATTTTGGAACATGCATAGATACAAGCCCAGAAAGCTTCATCGCTTTCTGGGCGCTTGATTTTACCACTGTCTTATAAACAGAGAAAGGAACCTGTTATGAAAATGCCACCACCCATAGCAACTAAGTTCACTCAGTTGGTTCTTACGATCCTTGCCATTACCATTCTCGGCATCATCCTCTCGTTCGTCTCCCAAGACCATACACTCCTTATGCTATCAGCTGGTGTAGCTGTTGCTGGAGGCGTGAAGATCATCGACTACTATCGAACGATCAAGGGAGAGCACTATGAGTGCATTGAAGGGACGCTTGTCCGGGAACAGGCCGGCTATGCAAGGAAGCGGCACATGATCGTGCTGGCTTTGGAAGACGGCTCGTTGGAGCAGAGAATCCTGGAAGGCCGATACAAGCTCAAGATTGGAACCGACTATCGCTTCTATCTCAAGCGGGAACCGATCGCCGAGATCCAGATTGAACTCCCAGAAATCCTCCAGCCGGCCATCATCGTCCTTGGTCATGAAGAGCTGCCTTTTTCGTCAGGAAAGCAGATTTAGGTATTCTGGAAGGGTGCCGAAGCGGATGATATGCTTACTGTGTTCTTTATTAGATTGATCCTCCAACTGGAGCTTTTTAAGATGTGAGCCTGTGACCAACCACGCAGGCATATCAGGCAGAATCGTGGATTGTGACTCTATTGCCATCCGCCTCTGTCTTTTTCTTTGTCCGGCTTCGGCTGGATGACTTTGTACCATGCGTCGTAAGGCGTTTGGAATATTTTAAGCCGTAAGGCAGAAAGGAAAAGGATTATGCACGCAACCATCATTATGGAGGGCCGTCTGGTCACCGATCCGGAGATCAAGAGCGGAAAGAATGGAGACTACTGCACATTCCGATTTGTGGTCAACACAAAATATGGAAATCAGGACAACGCCTCTTTCTTCAACTGCACCGCAAGCGAGTACATCGCCAATCGGATGCAGAAGGCCGGCATCAAGAAGGGCCGTCTGATCGAGATCATCGGTAATCTGAATCTGCGTCCCTACGAGACGGATGAGGGCATCCGTCAGATCTCTGCGGATGTCAGTGTCCTCGAGTGGCACTTTACTGGTTCAAAGCCGAAAGGCGATGAGGCGGACTCTTCGCAGGGTACGGCAAAAACCGCACAGAAGAGCACCGGTAAGGTGCGCCCGGAGCAGACGATTCCAAGTGGCGATGACGATGACGACCTCCCCCTCTGATCTGGACATACATATATGGGCTGTAAGTGTTGTGAATGCCTGCAGCCCATTTTGTTTTGTCCATTCCAAAATCTACATACGAAAGGACTGACTATTTGTGGCTGTCAAAAGCCGAATTGACGCATGGACCCTGCTGAGGGTTCTTGTTGTACCCTGTCTGTTTCTCTGCGCGATCTTCAAGCGCCCCATATTCCAATGGATCGCTTGCGCTGCGCTTTTTGTCTGGGTGTGTTTCGTGATCTCGAAGCTATTTCGCGCGCATAGAAAACACTGCAAAAAGATGCCCGCAGAGCAAAAGGCCTTTCCTGCGAAGCAGGAGACCAAACCGCTTACGGAGACTCTGCAAGAAGCAGATGATGACACCCGACTGAGCTTGCTCAGACAGGTCAATTATCGAATCATGGAGCAACTGAAGCAGAGCTATCCCACAGTATCATGGCTTTGGGATACGCGTCCTTCATCGGAAGATATCAACAGAGGCTGTACGAAACGTATCAAACTCTATCACTGTGACCCCTTCAATTTTGGAGAGGTGACACTGAGCGCATCTGGGAAGCTGGAAATCGCGCTCATTCAGCTCGTGCCTCTTGCTGAAGCAGAGGTGCAGCCGAAGAGTGATGAAGATTTGGAGGAAAAGGACATTCTCTCTCGTAACGATGTGAAGCAATGGTACACGGAAACAGGTATTGCTCTACTCAGCGTATTGATCGATGAGCTGAATGTGCAAGGCCACAAGCAGCTTGCCATTCATGAAAATGGTGATGTCCTCGTTACCGTCGAGGGAAAGGAACAGACGGTAGATACCATCCCTGACTTTCCCCCTCGCCCCGCTTGGGACGATCTTTGTGTACTCGCTCGCGAAGACGATATCTCTGCAGAAGTGCGTGGCCAGGAACTTGCTGTGTCCTGGCCTTAATTGATCATGATGAGGTGTAATTATGGCAAAGACGAAGCTTTTCGAATCTTGGACTTTCCGACTCCAGCTCCCACCGCCTTTTGATGACCCAAAATACTCCGGAGCAAAACCGATGGGCTTTTCGCAGTACAACACTTCCAGTACCGCTCAGAAGGCTACACTCCACGCACCTACTCTTCGCGCCCTGCTGGCCTATGCAAAGCTGGTGAGCGCAACGGAGAATGGGCAGAGTGTGGATGACCTCGGTGCCATCGGTCATCAAGGCAATACCTACCGGATCAGCGAGTACCGATCTGCCAACAAGACCGATTGTGTCGTATTCAATCCAGTTACCGGCAAGTTCAGCGCGGTGCAGATTGAGGACGGCTCGCAGGTTCTGAAGCCCTATTCTTTGGGCGCTGGTAATGGTTCTGGATCTGCCCTGCTATTCTGCCTGATGCCCGTTCTCAATGAAGATGATGAGTTCCGCCAGAAATTTCAGGAGTTCACCTCACATTACGAGAACGGTTGGGCTGATATGGACGCTGCGTTCGAATGTGCGCTTGTCCTCTGCGACAATGTCTATCGTCGAATTGAGAACAGCAAGCAGTTGGGTACGGATGGCGTCAAGATCTCCATTCCCACTACTGGCAATATCTCAGTCATCACACAGATGGCAATGGATAGCGGGAACTACGCGCCGACTGGTGCCTCTTATGGCAACTTCACCATCATGCAGCTGTCAGGTAACGCTACGGCAAAAGCCACCTCGTTTCAGAAGGAAGACTTTGTCGGAAAGTACGCCCTCTCTAATCGGATCCTCACTGATCGGGAGAAGGCAATGGTACCCACGCTGCCCGACTGGTACATCATTCCCAAAGAGGTCGTTCGCGTGTGCGAGCATGCCAAAGCGACGACGGCATCCAACCAGCCAATGCGAAACTTCCTGTTTCGCGGTGAGGCGGGTACCGGCAAGACTATGGGCGCACAGGCTATCGCTGCTGGCTTAAATCTGCCTTATACCCTGATGACCTGTAGTGCCAATACGGAGATTACCGACTTGGTTGGACAGTTTATTCCTGATACCAACGGCTTTCATGGCAGTACTCCTATCGAGGATCTCCCGAAGATCTCCGACATCACCATGCATCCGCCCAGTGTCTATATGATGCTGACCGGCGAATACGATGAGTCCAAGACGGAAGATGATGTGCTGCAGAAACTCATTGAGATCGCCGTTGGCAATCTCATGGAGAAAGAGGATCCTGCTGGCCAGCGCATCCGTTATGTGGATACGCCTCTCGTCGAGGCGATTAGGCATGGGTATGTCTGTGAGCTGCAGGAACCTTCCTGTATCGCGAATCCAGGTGTCTTAGTCGGCTTGAATTCCTTGCTGGACAACTGCCAGGTAATTACTCTGCCGACTGGTGAGCGTGTGCGACGCCATCCGGATACAGTCATTGTCGTTACGACAAACTCTGACTACTCCGGCTGCCGCGACATGAACCAGAGCGTGATCTCCCGAATGGATCTGATCTACGACATGGAAGCGCCTGATTTGAACACGATGGTCAAGCGCGTGATGAATGTCACCGGATTTACCGATGAGCAGGAAGCGACAAAGATGGCCATTGTCGTGCGCGATATTGCAGAGCGTTGCCGTCAAACGATGATCACAGACGGCAGCTGCGGTATGCGTGAATTCAAGAGTTGGGTGCTCTCCACGATGGTGACGAATGATCCTTATGAGTCAGCCTTATCTACGATCATCTCTTCCGCTTCAGCGGATCCGGATAATCGTGCTGAGCTGATCTCCGCTTGCCTTGAACCCCAGTATTCCAAAACGATTTGATGAAAGAGGTGTGATTTGATGAGAATTGATCGAGAGTCCTTTATCCGTTTTGCTGTCGCTGTCGCGCTGGCATGCTACGACCTGCCTACTGACCGAGCAATGACCTCTGAGGAGGCGGCGCAGCTCGTGAAGTGGGTCATTGACATGGCACTCGGGCCTGACGCATCGAATGTCCAGGTGGAGCCTATGGAGAACTATCCTGCTTCCAGCAAGATGCCGCTTATTATCAGCATGGCTGGTGTGCAGCAGCATCTCTTTTGGTTCTACCCGCAGCAGTCCTTTGAGGAAATGTGCGATGCACTCTCCGCGATGCTCGGCGAGATCCCTATCAGCTGCGATAGTATCCCGGCATGATGGGAGGCTGTGCATATGAGAACATCCCACCGCCAGATCCGAAAGAGAATCCTCGACGCCAAGAGCAAGATCACCGACGAGGAGTTCTTCTCCTCCAGGGCCTATAACGGGTATTTGACGGATCTTGCGGAAGCAGCGACAAAACGCTATAAGCGTCCGCTGCGTGTGCGAGTCGTTGCAGATCATGATGATGAGACCGTTGCCTTTACGGATTACCACGGAATCTACATCAATGCCTGTAACCACATCACCTGGAGCTTTCCTTCAAGGCTCCTTCGTTCCATGAGTCTAGAAGGCCTGAATGCGCATGAGTGCGGGCATAACCTGTTCACCGACGAGCGCATTTGGCACAGCTACTTCGCTGGACTCGCTAAAGGCAAATTCTATCCGAAGATGCCTGATGGTCTGGACAGTATGCAAAAGCTCTATGCAAAAGACATCCTTGCGGCGCTTACAGACGATACAGACACAGTCCCCATGCAGGTCATCATGAGCACAGCGCATGCGTTGAGCAACATCTTAGAAGACGGATATGTGGATGCCAGGTACTCGTATGAGTTTCCTGGCTCCCCCGCCAAAGGGATCGCGCTCAATAACCTGCGCTATGCGGATACCATGCCGGAGATCACGGAGATGATCAATCGCAAGTACTATGACCATTCGATCGTAGTCAATCTCCTAATCCAGTATGTCAGGGCGCATGAGGTCAACAACCTATCCGGTTACACCGGCGAGTTCATCGACAAGCTGTATGAGTATATCCCCTGGATCGATGAGTCTGTCTATGATGACGATGCCAGATCCCGCTGTGAGGCTGCCAATAGGATCCTTGTGGATCTTTGGCCCATGATGCAGCGCTGCTTCGACGCTCTGCGCGATAAACAGAAGCAAGCCCAGCAGCAGGCGCAGCAATCCTCCCAGCAAACCGGCGAAGGCGGTTCCGGGAGTGGTTCTGGCCAGCCCGGCAGCGGCGATGATGACAATGATGGCAGCCAGCAGGGACAACAGGCGGTTGAGGAAGACCTCTCCAGCCAACTCCCGAAAGCGGCAGCTAACTTCACCATCAAAACCAAGCCGGTTCCCAGTAATGGCACCTTTACTCCCAATCCCGGTCAGATGAACGCGATCCGGGCACAGGTCGAGCGTGTGATTGCTGAGGAGACAAGCCGTATTGCCGCCCATCTGACGAATGGCATCACAAGTAGTGGAAATGGTGGCGTTGACCAGAACAGCGAGTATGAAGGCAACGATTATGAGCATGCAGCTGATGACATTGAGCGTCTCTTATCCTCCATGGCGGAGGAAAAGGTGACAGAGGAATTGGAAGAAGAACTATCTGAGGAACTACAGCGAGAGGCGAATGCCATCCGATATGGTAACGCGCATCGCAACATCCATGTGACCGTCAATCGTATGGCGCATGTGGATCAGAACCTCATCGACAGCTATAACCGTGTGGCGCCGGAGCTTTTAATGCTCTCCAAGCGATTGCAGCGTAGTGTCAGTTCCGCTCTCCGCGATCGGCGGCAGGGTGGGAAACAGACAGGACTCCTGATTGGGAAACGACTCAATCAGCACGCGCTCTATCGGAACGATGGCCGTATCTTCTATAATTCCCGACTCCCGACGGAGCCGATCAACCTTTCCGTTGGCCTGCTCATCGACGAGAGTGGCTCCATGTGTTCAAATGACCGCATTACCAGAGCCAGAGCAACTGCCATTGTGATCCAGGACTTCTGCGAGTCGCTTGGTATCCCGCTGCTGGTCGTTGGTCATACCGCCTGGAGCTCACATGTTGAACTGTTTTCCTACTCGGATTTCGATACCTACGATAAGAATAACCGCTATCGGCTGATGGACATGAGTGCCAGAGACTGTAACCGCGACGGCGCTGCGTTGCGCTTTGTGGCGGAAAAACTCTCTAAGCAGACATCTGAGGTGAAAATCCTCATGATCATCTGCGATGGACAGCCAAATGATGACGGTTACTCCGGATCTGCAGCAGAAGCTGATCTGCGTGGGATCAAACTGGAGTATGCGCGAAAAGGTGTCAAAATCTACGCGGCAGCCATTGGTGAAGACCGCCCGCGAATTGAGCGGATCTATGGTGATGGCTATTTGGACATCACCAATCTCCAAGAACTGCCGGTGATGCTGACGAACCTGATCGTGCGTAGCCTCCCACACTAAATAGAAAGGGGAAACTACGAATGATATCTTTTGAAGACTATTTGTGTAACCGAAATGATGCGATTGACAACGCTGCGTATCAGTTAATCTGCGCCATGACCGCGCAAGATCACAACGAGCCGAAAGAAGATGATCCTGCCGTTCCGGATTGGAACATGGAAATCATCGGCGAATTGGTCGATGCAGCGGAGGAGATCATCCAAGAGAAGGCTGGACACACCTGTCACCCATTCTACTGCGACAGTATTCCTTGTTATCAGACTGGAGATTGCAAAAATCAGTATTGCGCTTTCCTACAGACTGACTCAAAGGAGGGAGACATGTGAAGAACCCCGTGGATTTCGACTGGTATTGCAAGACCAAGAAAGACGTGATCAATAATGCCGCCTACGAACTCATCGTAGCCCTGACAGCCAAATCGGCGCCGCCGAGGAAGTTCGAGTTATCCATTCCTCAACGGGACGATGAGATGATTGCCAATGTTGTAGAGGGCGCTATCAACGCGGTAGAAGCTCAGATCGGCTATTACTGCCATCCATTCTATCAGGAAGCAGACATGCTCCCGTGCTACCTCGGCAATCGTTGTGATAATCCACACTGTATCTTCAAGGATGCCTCCGGGCGGCCTAAGGTGCAGCCTTCCGAACGGGAAGAAGATCCTGAGGAAGGGGGTGATGACGATGGCTGATGAGAAGCGCTACTTTTCTGTCAAGGACATGTTTGAGCAGGCGGTCACGCGGGCAAAGACGGATCCTCGATATGAAGAGTACAGCAAGATCTGTGAGCTGGACTATGACCTGCTCTGCAGCACATGCAAGTACGACAAGCTCTACAGGTGCGAGTTCGATGTGGTAGGCGAAGTGACCTACGGCAGCAGCGAGGGTATCTACGGAGATATCTTCCTGTATGGCAACTGGTCCAAAGAGCGGGATGACCCGTTCAAAAGCCGCGCCCGCGTCTATGTGCTCAAGACCTTGAAGCAGGACAAGGAGTCGTACTTGGCAGTGGGAATGCTGGTCAACCTCATTTGCTACTACGCAAATGAATTCGTAGCCACACATCTCGACCGATTTGATTGAGGAGGAACAAATGCATAGTAGAATTATTGAACTGGGCAATGCGCCCATTTTACCTGATGACCGTATGGGAGAGTGCAGTGTGCCGGAATGGTTCTACCACTCGATTGCGGACTACACGAATGCGGAAACGGACCGGGATGAAGACCTGAAATGGTTCCTGGAAATCGTTGCCCACATCGTGGATGTCGCTGAGGATGGAGAGAGCTTTACGTTCAAGCCGAATGCCAAGAAGAAGTACTTCCACAGACAGTACTACGCCTTCCTGGATAAAGCGAGAGAGCTGACAGGCATCTCAATCGAAGCCTTCTGTGCTGAGACCCCTTACGACATTGGCATGGCCATGTATAAGCTGAATGAAGCCTACCAGGATAAGTTCAGTTTCTACATCTACTACCAAGATAAATTGAAAACACTGGATGAATGGATTCGCGAGACTGATCTCAGCGAGTCTTTTTATTTTGGTGGGACACTCGACTATCACTTTTAAGAAGAGGAGCAGCGCATTATGGGAACCTATACCGATTTTACAGGTGCCATCCGCATTACCCCTTGTCTGAAAGAACCGTTGGCGGGAAGATTTCGTCAGTTTCTCGGCATCCGGCATATGAAGCGGGATGTCAAAATACTGGAAGCCCTTTTCCCAACATTGGAAGAGCGCAAAGCTGTCACGCTGTTTGGCGATGGAGATTTTGGAGAGGATGGTGCATTCTTCCTGCCCATCCATACGAGGGATCTCACGCGCCGCATCTGTTTGCACGAACGCTATGCGGAAGGGCTCACAGATGAGCGTGACATGAATATGACGCCCGGCCCCTGCCCGAGCCTTTATTGTGATCTGGAGCTTCGGAACGATCCTGACAACGGACACTCCTATCTTGGGTGGAATGAGGCTGAAAAAGCCTACTACATCACGGATTGGATCGGATACATTGCCGAGTGGCTCTCGAAGCTTGGCTATCACCTCGATGGCAAGATGTTCGCTGTGGTCGAGGGCGGCATGTCCTACTACACGATCACGGTGGATGGCGACAAAGTGACTTCTGAGGAATTCATTCCGGACGCAACCTATGTGGATGAATTCTACGCATGTGAAGAAAGTGAGGATACCTGAAAATGGAAGATAATCGCATTCAAAACCAGATCGCGATCTACATGACCAACAAGAAGCTCTGCGAGTTTACGGACAAGCTCAAGCCGGCACCGATCGAGTACTATGCTCATATGCATGCCCAGGGCGAGGAGCAGGCGGATGGTATCCGTGCCTACTCTTGCATTGGTGTTGTGCTGCAGGATTACTCCAACGGTACTGGCGACAAGACCGTTCGTGTCACAGCGAATCTCTCCCCTGGATTTTTCCCCTTCGTTCTCAGCAGAATGCAGAACGATCTGGATCGCTTCGACTTCACGGAAGATAAGATCTTCGGTGAGCCGGACGAGCATGGGCTGAGTACGGTGACAAAGCTCTCGGTCAAGCGTGCGTCGGTTGGAAACGATGGAAAGCCCAGAAATTATCCTTGGTGCGTCATCGTGGAAAATGGACGCGCTGTCAAAGAGAAAACCGCAACAGGCGGCACCCATATCAAGTCGGGCACCTACAAAAAGCAGCGCTCTGTGTATGTCAACATCAACGATCTGGACTTCTTCAATCTTGTCTACCGCACGACACGATTCATTGAGTCGTGGGAGTTGACTTACGGCCCGAAGCTGATTCGCGACGCCAGAAAGCTGCTGAGTGAGCAGCGCGCGGCGGCGCAGCAGTAAGGAGGTGCAGTAGGCATGAAGAGAAATTGCGAGTTTATCGACCTTGGCGAGTTTGAGATGACTTCTCCAGTCATGCGTGTCAGCGATCCCTGTTACGAGCGTGATGTATGGTGCTGTGGCACCGTTGACCATTGCAAGCTCGGAACTTGGGAGGCAGGCGTCCTGAAGACGGATGAAGGCGAATGGGGCACGCGCTGCGCTGTTCTCGCCGTCCGCCATAAGGATACCGGCCCTGATTTCAATGTGATCCGCTCGGGCAACGTGCGCAAAATGACGTGCAAATGTGTTGAGCAGCCATTTGAAGTCGGCGTTGATTCCGGACAGGCGGGGTTCTTTGATGATGCGTTCTATCAGAACGATACCATCTTTGAGGAGCAGCCCGCACCGAATTTCGCTACTGGGGATCTCTGGTATCGTCATGTGTGCGACATCACGCTTGGCAAGATGTTGGCCGGTGTGTTGCCTTATGGTGTGGTTTCGTCGTCCGGTTTCGGCGATGGCGGCTATGCCTGCTACACACATGCTGACAAAAGCGGCGAGATTGACTTCGCGTGCATTGTGTTTATCGAAGAATAACTGTTTTTTGCAAGGGAGTGCTTCGGCACTCCCTTGCGCCATGAAGGAGGTGCATAGTTTATGAATTCAGATTGGAATTTGTCTCTCGTCTTTCAACCAGGTGGATTCCCGCTACTATTGGCTCTTCAAAGAGCTCGAGTGTCGTGTGACAACGCTCCGAAAGCTCCTGGTCATGATATCCGCTTTGCCGGGTTTCATGTGCCGGCAGACGGAAGAGCAGGTCTTTGCGATGATAGTCAATTCTACAGCCTCTTGGTTTTCTGATGATGTGCTTGGAGATCAGCCAAAGGACTCCGCAGGCAACTGCACCTATTACCAGGAGAGTAATCCATACTGGGTCGATTATCAGCTTGCTATGGATCGCTTTACTCCGGATTACGACTACACGAATTTGGCGGCATTCTACGTCGATCTCGTGGAGTATCTCGTGATGGCGGTACGCCTGTACTTCTTCATTCGCGAGCAACAGTTTCGGTCGATCGACCGTGGCAAGTATGACGAGTTGGTCGGGATCCAGGCTGTTCTTCAGAAGCCAGCCTGAGAGGAAGCGTGAATCTGATGATGAATAGGAGGGCAAATGGCACATGACGGCCCAAGAGTATAATCATGTCTTTCTCCCGCGAATCAATAGAGCTGAGGAGTTCGTAGAGCTTTTTGAAAGCAGCATCGAGCACATGAGCGATACGCGGGTTGATAAGGATGAGGTCCGTAAACAATTCCGGATCCGAGGTTGGTCGGAAGAAACGAGGCAGGTGATCCTGACTGCACTTGAATACTACAAGTGCGCAGAAGGGCTTGCGAAGATAAGCGGTTAGGTGGTGAAAGGATATGAAGCCACTCACCCCCGAGCAGCAGGCTTTTGCTGAGGAGCATCATGGACTCCTTCTTGACTTCATGGCAAAGCACAGCCTTGGGGATGACTACTACGACCTCTTGGCTAATCGGTACCTGAAAGTGGTGGTACGATACCTGTCGGAGAAAGCGCTGCGTAAGTACAGCTTCTCCACGGTGGTTTGGTACCATCTGCGTTCAGAGCTATCGAACTATGCACGAGATCAAGTCGGAAAACCGCAGGAGATCCCAATCGAATTCTATTGTAAGATCCCTGCACCTGAAATTGCTCCGATTGATGATGGCCTCTGGCGCGTGGTCGAAGATAACCTCACCTATAAGCAATTTGAGGCGATCCAGTTCCGCAACCAGGGCTACACCAATCGTGAAATTGCAGACCTATGCGGAGTCGGTCGCAAAGCGATTGAAAAGCGCTTTGCCCGGATCCGCAAAATACTATCTGATTATAAGGAGAATTGAATTATGAGTCACTTTTCTGTTTGTGTTATTGTTCCTGACGATGGCGTTGTCAACAACATCCATGCCAATAATCTGGAAGACCACCTGATTCCTGTTCTGGCACCCTTCGATGAACAGACAGAGGAAGAGAAGTATCGCGAATTCGAAGATCGCACGGAAGAGGCAAAAGCCGACTTTGAGAATGACACCATGCGTGTCGTCCGGTTCCCGGATGGCAGCATCCACTCCATTTACGATGATGCCTTCAACAAGTTCTTCTTCGTTGAGGAAGACAAGATCTATGCGTTCGGCCCGAACCGGGACCGAAAGAGCAAACTCCAGACGGAGGAGTCCAAAGCGCTGGAGTTGGTGACAGATTACCCCGTCAAATCGTGGTATCCCTCATTCGAGGCTTATTGTGATGAACATCGCGGCTTTGTGAAGGCTTCAGATGGACGATGGGGCTACACTTGCAACCCCAACGCGAAATGGGACTGGTGGCAGATCGGCGGTAGATTCCCAAATCGATTCTTAGTTCCGGAAGGACTTCAAGACTGCATTCCTTCTGCGAAAGACGATGATGGCGAATCTGCTATCCCTCCTGATGGGTATCAGTATGCCGATGCCGCACGCAAGAAGGATATCTGTTGGGATGTCATGCGCAAGATCGCTGTCGATACGGTCGAGAAACGGTATCAGAAGTGTGTAAAAGCATTCGAGACCAAAGACCTTAGCGATTTCGGCCCTCTGTGCAGGATCCTTGATGAGGGCATTTCAGCCTGGGGCGAAATGCTGTATCTGAAAGGCGAAACTCTGGATGAGTATAAGGCACGGAAAGGCGCTACTGATTTGGATCGATACATGTTCCATACCTATGCATTTGTTGATCGCAATGGAGATTGGACCGGCTCCGGTGATATGGGCTGGTTTGGGATCTCCAGCAACGATAAGGACGAGCGAGCCTGGAACGATGAGATCCAGAAGCTCATGAATGAGGCGAAAGATGATGACTTCCTTGCCATCGTCGATTGCCATATCTGATTTTTGAAGAAGACCCGGAGACGAGAGTTGCAATAGCACCTCGCCTTCGGGCCTTCGCATTATGAATGAAGGAGGCTATTTAGAATGGCACTTACCTATGTGTGCTCGCCCCTCTCTGCCCCTACGCGGGCTGAGATCATGGTGAATGCCCAAAGAGCACGCACGTATATGACAATGTGTGAGCGGGAGTTCGGCTGCCGCGCAGTTGCCCCGCACGCTTATTTACCTTATCTGCTTGACGATTCCAATCCGGAAGAACGAGCACTTGCCCTATCTTTTGGCGCAAGCCTGCTTGCCCTGTGTGATCGCTTGGTCATCTATGGCGACCGCATCAGTAGTGGCATGAAGGAGGAAATCCGAAGATCGCGGGAATTGGGGATACCCATTCTCAATCGGCAAACGCAGTTGTCAGATGGTTCATCCGATCCTGTCATTGTTGGCCGGTACATCAACGGGATATCCCTGAATGGACTCGAGTACCTGAAGAATGACGCGGATGAAGTGATCTACTTTGCAGGTGTTGAAGCGGCAAAGGTGTACCTGCGTGAGCATGGTGTAACCGAAGACGAGATGGAAGATATGGTCTTCCGAAAGAGTGTCGGTACCTGCTTTCGCTGCGGAGATCCACTCTTCTTGAGTGACATTCCAGAATACACTTGTCAGTGCTTCCGCTGTGATGAAGACTTCTACTCCATCGAGCAAGATGTTGATTTATGATCAAAGAAAGGACGATACGTTTATGAGTATCAATCGTGGCGATATTTTCTATGTCAATCCGAGCGAAACGGTCGGATCCGAGCAGCGATCTGGTCGGCCGGCCATCATCGTCTCTAATCCGCTGTGTAATGAGCACAGCCCTGTTGTAGAAGTCGTGTACCTGACCTGCCAGTACAAAAAGCCTATGCCGACGCATGTGCGGATTGAAAGTGCCGGCAAGCGCTCGACCGCACTTTGCGAGCAGATCTCTTCCGTCGATGTCAGCCGTCTTGGTGACTTCAAAGGCCACCTGACAGACCGTGAGATGGCGCAGGTAGATGTAGCCCTCATGGCTTCTCTTGACCTGCACCCGATTCCGCGTCAGGCGAAAGTAAGACCTGTCGTGCCGGATGTGGATGATGCCGCATTGGCTCTCATTGCGCTGCGTTTTTTAGAGGGTTTCCTCCAGAAGCGCTGCGGTGTGACGGTTCAAGACAGGCTTTCGATTGACCTACTTGGTCAGAAGAATGACTGATGGAGGTGTACCGTGAAAGGCTTCTATGAGAAATTGCTGGACGGTAGGATCGTTGATCGACCGCCATGCAGTCGCTGCCTCCATCGCAACAAAATGACCGTGGAGGAACCTTGCTACAGCTGCATTGACCTCATGGATTTGAGCCTCCATCGACCGAACGTGGAAACGGAGTTCGCGAGCTTCACCCCTGCAACGGAGGTGGACCATGAAGAATGACGAATTGACTGTACGCACCCCATTGGGGGAGCTGGTAGTCAAGATCAAAGCGGATCCCGACTACCCTGGCATTTCTGTTGCTTTTTGTGGCAACGGTATGAACGATTGCTTCAATGAAGGATCGATCCGTCTTGCATGGATCGAATACTCTCCGGAGAAGCGTCGCCTTCAGGCCATCGTTTATGGTGACGGGGATGCAGATGACTACACACAGCTCATCGAGTTCAAGAACATTTTAGATCAGGACAAATGAAATATGGAGGTAAATGATGGGTACAGCAAAGCTGATGACGCCATTATTCTATGATGGCAACTATAATGTGGAAAAGAAGCGGATGAGAGCAGTTTTGGAGCGTGAGGTTTCCAACGGCACCGAGTCGTACCGCCTTTGGCGTAGCGATGGCAAGCCAGATCTTGAGTATCCGAGAGCCGCAAACGATTCCTACATTCTTCAGGTGGAGGTCAATGACCATCTGGTTCCCCTCTGCATGACGGACTATGCCCTGGTACATCACTGTGGGTTACTTCCCGCAACGATTGCCTTGTATGGTTCCGAAGAAGGCAGAGAGGAATATTTCAAACACCTGAGGGATTCCGGTGCCGCAGGCACAGGAGCTTTCACGGAAGCGATGGCACGCGAGACGGAAAAGATCATAGAGCTTGGTAATGATTCTGCTCGTCAGGCGGACTACATTAAGAGTGTTTTAGATCAGCATGTCGCCGCATTCCTTGATTCGAAAGAATGCGACGGCAAGAGTTTCCCCGACTTCGTTGGAGCACTCATTCTGATTCTAAAGGTCTGCTCGGAAACGGAGGAATGAGAGATGGAATACCATTGGTATGAGGATTATTGGGCGATGCCACGCAATCTGCCGAGAGGTCATGAATTCTTCATTGGTTATTATCAGACGCAGCGCGCGATCCATCATCATGTGGCATTCATCCACACGGATCAGTCCTGCTTCCTTTCAACACATCTCTTTGATCAGGGATATCGTATTTTTCTGCACTTCAAAAGTGGTACTGTAACAGAAGTTGGGCGCGGTGAAAACCCTGCGTTACCGGTGAGGATTATCCGCGAGAATATGAATTTGGAAGCACCACTCTTAGCTGGATTGCTCGGGAAACTGACCGAATGATTAGCGGAAGTATTTAGCCAACAAGGGTATTTTCCTTGTTTTGAAAGAGAAGCAAATTAACGAAATTGTCTTTATCTATTTCTACAAATTTAACACAAAGCAAAGGAAGTGGAGTACCTGGGGTGCTCCACTTCTTTTGTTGTTCAGAAGGAGCCTTGTCCGTATTATTGGACAAGGCTCCTGTTATGATGCGTACTGTAACAAAGGAACGTACTTTATAGGGGGAGAAAACATATGGATCTATTCGATTTTAACCACGATGGCGAAGTGAGCGACCTCGAGCGCATCATGGGACTTGCTGCAGTTCTCTCTGAAACCAATCCGGATGTAGAGATCTCTGTGACTGTGGACGAAGACGAGAACTATGAAAGCATGACTCACGATGAGCTGGAAGATCGTCTGGATGAACTTCGCACCCAGCGAGACACTTTGGAGTGCGAGGAACCAGATGATCTTGATAGTGAGGCATACGAAGAGTGGGAAGAACAATGCGAACAACTCGACGAGAAAATTGAGGAAATTGAAGACCTATTAGAAGGTTGAGGTGGTCATAGTGGCTGGTAGATATCGAAGGAATGGTGAGGCTGAAACACTTGGCTGTTTGGTTCAGTTACTGCTGCTACTCGTTGCCATGCCTTTTGTTGGTCTCTATCTTCTGATAAACCCCTATTCAATGTCAAAGGGTCTGGGACTTCTTCTGACTGTTTTTGGGGTTGCCATTTGGATCATTGTTTTTACGATGAAATGAAACCTATTCCAACAAATTTGAAAATACCGGAGGAAATAGAAATGAGAGCTTTGCTTAGAGATGCGCAGGATCAGACCCGCATCGCCCTTGAAGTGGAGGAAGTCGTGTACGACCCGAAGGACAACAAGCTTTTCCTTTACACCACCAGCGAGACCTGTTATGCGGTTTCAAAGGTAGTGAGAGCCAATGCAGATTCGATTATTGAAGAGCTTGTCATGAAAGGTTACAGCGACCTCACGCAGTTTGAGTCGGAACAGGACGAATAACTGGAAGGAGGTCTCTTCCCATGATCGTAATAACCTGTTTAGACCAGAAGAATGGCATGATGTTCAACCAGCGCAGGCAGAGCCAAGACAGCGTTCTCCGAGAGCATGTTGCTAAGTTGGTTGCCAATGTCCCTCTCTGGATGAATCACTACTCCGCAAGCCAGTTTGATACCGAGAGCATTCCGAACCTAAACATAGACGACGCCTTCCTTCAGGAAGCTGCTCAAGGTGAATACTGCTTCGTGGAAGATGCTCCGCTTGCATCATTTGAGAAGTGGATCGAGAGAATCGTCATTTTTAGATGGAATCGCACCTATCCCGCTGATCGGTATTTCGATTTGCAGCTGGGATCTGGCCAATGGCATTTGGTTGGCACGTCTGAGTTTGCGGGGCATTCTCACGACCTGATCACAATGGAGGTTTATGAAAGATGAGAAGACGAACGATCTCCGTCTTCCTATCGCTCATGCTCTGCCTATCGTTGTTGTCTGCCTGCGGAACCACGACAGATGTGCCGATAAACGGTTCGAACCGTGATATCGCATTTGAGGAAACGCAGCAAGAAGAGTCGGCCGAGGGCTCGGATTCTACCACAAGTGAGAATGGAGAATCCGCCTCAGATCCGGAGTCAGGAAAGGATGACTCGGTATCTGACAAAGCGCAGCCGTCTCAGCCAGAGCAGAACGCAAATGAAAATAGTCTGAGTGCTGAAGCACCCGCCTTCTCGCTCAGCTCAATCGCTGAATACACGGATAAGCCCTATGTTGCGGTAAATGGAAATGTGCCGTATTTCACCGAGAGTGAGTTGACGGATCAATCCTATGAGTACTACAGCGATCTCGACGCACTTGGACGTTGCGGCACCGCATGCGCAAGTATTGGACAAGATCTGATGCCAACAGAGTCGCGAGGTTCCATCGGCATGGTTAAGCCCTCTGGATGGCATACCGTGCGCTATGATGATCTGGTCGATGGGAAGTATCTCTACAACCGTTGCCACCTCATTGGCTACCAGCTGACTGGCGAAAACGCCAATACAAAGAACCTGATTACCGGCACCAGATACCTGAACATTGAGGGCATGCTGCCATTCGAAAATATGGTTGCGGACTATGTGAAGGAAAACGGCAACCATGTCATGTACCGTGTAACGCCTATTTTTGAGGGAGATAATCTTCTGGCCAACGGCGTTCTGATGGAAGGATATTCTGTGGAAGACAAGGGTGCCGGGGTTTCCTACTGCGTCTTTGCCTACAATGTCCAGCCGGGCATTGAGATTGACTATGCCACAGGCGAGAGCAAGCTGGCAGATGGTGCTCAGCAGGAGGAGCAGAAGACGGCTACGGTAACTCCCGCACCTTCCCCAGAGCCTGAAAAGCAGGAGCCAGTGACCGGAAGTGAGGCGTCGCAGGCAGATTATATCCTTAATACCAACACGAAGAAGTTCCACTATCCCACCTGTTCCAGCGTGAACGATATGAAGGAAAAGAACAAGCAGGAGTTCTTCGGCACCCGCGATGAGACCATTGCACTGGGGTATTCTCCCTGTGGCCGTTGCAAGCCTTGACTGGTCGGCCAAGTAGGAAATCTTATTTCTTGTTAAGTGTGGTGAAACGATTGTGGAACACTTGAGGGACTATTCGATTGATTACATCAGAACACGCTGTTTGGATGTAATCAACAATCAATGCAAAACCGTGAGTCAGCAAGCCAGAGAGAGAATGGCCTGTCAGTGTCCTTGTTCTGAGCAGAAACACTGCTGCGTTTTCTCCGATACTGCGATAATGATTGCTCAAGAAACAGGCTGTGAGGATGATTGGCAGGAATAATTAAACGAGTTCTCGGAATGTGACAGAATCGGCAGACTGTGATATGATGAGGTTGCTGCTTCAAGCAGCTAGACCAATTTGATAAGCGAGGTAACCTAAATTGAATTTGAAAGAAGTAAGCGAACTGCGTCGCCGTTTTCGTATGGATCGGAATGCTATCAGCCGTATCTATGGCTGTTTTGTCAATAGCAGCCGGGAAATCGTTTCATACATCGATGAATCCATGGGGATTCTCCCGCAGGACGAAGCTGAGAAGTACTTGAACCTGCTGAAGAAGGCTCTTTCCGGCAAAATTGGGAAGAACCTGATCGATATTATCTTCTCCACGGAGCAGGTAGCTGACAGTGATGAGCATCGCCTTCTCATGGCACTGCGCGACTCGGAACTGAAAGATGGTGAGATCCGTGAGGAGTTCTATCAGAAAATCATCAACTCTCTTGACCTTGGGGACAGCAACTACCTGATCCTCCTGGCATATGACACATACGATGTCCCCCATAAGAATAAAAACGACGAGATGGATGCAGATGCATCCGATGCCGTATTCTCCTATGTTGTTTGCTGCGCCTGTCCTGTGAAGGAGCGCAAAGCGGAGTTGGGCTTCTTCCCTGGAGACAATGAGTTCCACAGCTGTGCCGGTCAGATCGTTGCCGCACCGGAACTGGGATTCTTGTTCCCCGCCTTTGATGATCGTGCGGCAAATATCTACAATGCCTTGTTCTATTCCAGAAAGGCAGATGAGATCCACCAGGAAGTCATCGACAGCGTATTTCATACCACAGCTCCCATGTCTGCCGCTGAGCAAAAGGAAGCATTCCAGAATGCTCTCAGCGAAGCTTTGGGTGATGCCTGTAATATGGAACTGGTCCAGTCTATCCATGACAGACTCCGCGACCAGATTGAACAGCATAAGGAGAGCCATGATCCCGAACCGCTGGAACTCTCCGTCAGTGATGCGGCAGAAATCCTGCGCGATAACGGTGTGGAAGAGGAACAGATCCTTGCGTTCCGTGATAGTTGCGTCACCCAGTTCGGTGATGGAGCAACACTGAACCCGGCCAATCTGATTGATAGCAGCCGCTTTGAAGTTAAGACCGCCGATGCGACAATTTCGGTCGATCCGGAGCATAGCTACTTGGTTGAGGCAAGGATCATTGATGGCCGGAAGTACTTGCTCATTCCCGCAGACGAGGATATTGAAGTCAATGGGTTTGGGGTTCGTGTCAAAGGCGAGTAAACGAAGACAGACTACGGAGGAATAAAGATGGAGTATAACAAACTGATCGCAGAGATGTCCCTTTCGGATGAGGTGGAGGGCTTCTATGTTTTGAAAGCTGCATATCCCAAGACAACCGCAACCGGCAAGCCGTTTTTGAGCGCCTCTCTGTCGGACCGATCCGGCTCCATCGAAATAAAAGTATGGGACTATTCTGGCCCCATCTCCTCTGCAGATGAAGGCAATGTTGTGAAGATCCGTGGCACTGTCTCCGAGTTCAGAGGCACCCCGCAGATTACTGTCGATCGGATCCGTTTGGCTGACGACAATGATACTTACGACCTGTCCGCCTTGGTCCCGGTGGCTCCCATTGATGTGGACACTACGATGGCAGAAGTGGAGAGACTGATCAGTTCGATTACGGATGCTGATTACAGGAAGATCTGCAGCACGATGATGGCCCGCCATAAGGAGTCTCTGAAGACGATCCCGGCTGCTAAAAGCGTCCACCACGGCTTTGTCTCCGGACTTCTGATGCATACTGCGACCATGATGAAAACGGCTGATTTCCTGTCGGGCGTTCACGGGGATATCATCGATCGCAGCCTGCTACTTGCCGGCACGTTCTTGCATGACTTCGCCAAAGAGAGCGAGTTTACCTTCTCTCAGCTCGGTCTGGTCACGGAATACTCGGTGAAGGGACAACTCCTTGGGCACCTTGTGATGGGCGCACAGGAAGTTTCCAACGTAGCTGCAGAACTTGGTATCCCTGAGGACAAGTCCGTTTTGCTGCAGCACATGATTCTTTCCCATCACGGAGAGCCAGAATTCGGCGCTGCAGTGAAGCCCATCTGTGCGGAGAGCGAGCTGCTCTCCCAGATCGATATGCTTGACAGCCGGATGGAAATCTACCGCGAGACCTTGGCCGGTCTCCAGGTGGGAGAGGTGAGCAGTCGCATCTTCGCGCTGGACAAAAGAGTGTTCAAGCCTCATGAACTGAATGGGTGACGGATATGGCTATTGGAGAGAAATATGCTCCACTTGGAAATTGGCTGAAGGAACACGGAGGAGACTCTGTTAAGCTTACTTTCGATGAGTTGAACCAGATCATCCCAATCCCTAACCACGCATATAAGAACAGACCATCCTGGGCAAATCTCTCAAACCCTGCATCCTTTTGCTCCAGCTGGATCAGTGCGGGATATGTCGTGGATTCCATTAGTTTAGAGGAACAATGGGTCGTATTCAGGAAAGGCGAAGTACAGGGCCACACGCACCATAGTAAGCCGCCCTATCGTGTTGTGGATCAGAAAAAACTTGCTGAAGCCATTCAAGCCGGATACGAGTGCTATGACAGTATGAAGGATGATCCACATCACCGGTATCTCTCTTGGGAGTACTGCCATGAAGCGTTTCGGCTGAATAGGCGCCCGCAGATTGACGCCACGATCGACTATCTCTGCCTGCACTTGGCTTGGTATTTGGCCAGTTGGGGTATGCTTCGAAACTCTTTCCTCATGCAGAGGGATTACAAGATCCATGCGGATGTTGTCCGTTTGATTTATCAGCCGGAGTGGGATGATCTCTGGGACCTTTCTCCCGAGAAACTCTCGCAGGAGTATTATGCTGACCGCATCATGAAACTTAGCGAGAGCATTACAGAAGCTTATGTGGCGTCCGGTGCCGGCATCCCAACGGATACCTTGCTTACCAAGATCTTGCTGGGTACTGTGGGCTGCGTACCCGCCTATGATCGGTATTTCAAAAAGGCTCTTGCTGATACCGGTGCAGCACCCCAAGTATTCAGTGCGAAATCCATCCGAACCCTTGGCAACCTGTATCTTGACCATGAGGATGAGTTTGAAAAGCTCCGGAAACATTGCGGCAGCCGAATTGAGTATCCGGCAGCCAAAATCCTGGACATGTGCTTTTTTGAGTATGGCTTCCAGAGAGACGCGAGCAGCCAAGAAGACAGCGATTAGATTATTCTGTGAGGAGGGATCACTTTGGAATATGCTTTGACAGCGGATCATCACCGCGTTCATGCATTCGATGCGGAGAAGGGGCAAGAGTATTACTGTCCTGTGTGCGGCAACCAGGTGATTCCTCGCCAGGGCGAAGTCAATTCGTGGCACTTCGCTCATGTGACCTCGTGTATGGATGACTGGAAATACGATATGTCTGAATGGCACCGAGGATGGCAATCGCGTTTTCCCGAAAATGATCGTGAGATTGTCGTGGAACACAGGGGCGAATGCCATCGTGCAGACATCTTGATGGGCGGCTATGTCATTGAGTTTCAGCACAGTCCGATTTCTGCCGGTGAATTTGAACTGCGCAATAAGTTCTACACGAGGGCCGGCTATAAGGCGATTTGGGTGTTCGATGAGACCTACGCCTTTGGGAATGAGTATATCTCCAGCAGCCTGGATGATGAGAACAAGTTTGTGTGGAAGTGGCCGAATCGCGCGCTCGCTTCAGTTGTTCCTCAGCGATCCACAGATATAGCAGTCGTTCTGCAGCTCACCGAAGACCATGATGACGACGGTTGCGAATGGCTCGTGAAGGTGGAGTGGGCGATCGTAGACGATGACGGGTATGCCGACTATCGCCGATTCTTCATTGATGATGGTTTTGCGCCAGATCTTTTTACTGAAGACGGCCTACAAAACATTCTGTTGAGCAAGCGGAAGCGGTTTGATGCCTTCCTCCGTGATAACCAACCCTATGCGCCGAAGTGCAGCCGAATCAAGGGTAATCCACGGGACTGGTACATATGCCCGAAAACGCACGATTGGCATAACAACCAATGCCGGGAATGTCAGAACAATTTAATCAACGAGTTCCGGACAGGAACGGATTATAGGCAAGGAGGTTTGTTCTTCTACTGTGCTTATCCTCGCATTATCCATGAAGCGGATAAGTATGGAGAGGTGCATCTCCCATCCATTCGATTTTAAGGAGGACTCCGACATGAAAAAGGAATATGACACCAGCGTGAAAGAGGCCATTGAACGAGTCATGAGCGTATTCTCCGAGTACATCAAAACAACTCCATACTTCGATATTGTATGGTCTGGTAAGGTCGGGTATATCTACATCAGCATCGATAGTTGCCGTGGTACTGTCGGCGACATGGACTGCCTTGTAATTGATAGCCCCGAAGAGCTTCTGGATAAGCTGCTGTATGAAATGGCAGTGGATATCATGGAGGAAGGTGGGCACGACCTAAACCCGGTAGAAGCGTCAGCATTGGAGCGTGCTGAGGTAGCACGGCGCCTTAATGTCTATCTGGAGCAGTTGCCTGAATACCAAGACCGTATCAGTTTTGTATTCGAACGCAAGTGATCTTCAAAGATAATCTCGGTAGAATATAGCGAGGTGCATATGGCAAAGAACATCAAAAAGCGTTCAGCGAGTCATATCTATTTCGGCGTCAATTAGCTAACCGGCGAGTTGAAACATATCTCCGAAGTGCCCAGCGGTCAAAAGTGCAACTGCATCTGTGCAGCTTGTCTGCAACCATTTGAGGCACGAAAAGGAACGCGGCGGCGCCACCACTTTGCTCATGTTTCAAATTACGAGTGTATGTATGCAAGCGAGGTGGCCATCTATAAGGCGTTTGCCGAAGCGTTGAAGCAGAGTGGCTTTTTGACGTTGCCCCCAGTGATGTTGCGGTTCCCAGCATGGCATGATCCAGAACTTTTGCAGGAAGCACGAAGATTGACTCTGTCGCTTTCGAGTGCGAACCCCTGTCTTATCCACCGCTGCTGCGCGTGACCATGCAAGGGACACCGTTAAGAATCCTGTTGGATTTTGACCGCTATTATGATGACGATGATAGGGTGGAACTGGCAGAAGAAGCAAAAGCGGAGGACTACTCGCTTTTGTTAATCTCCATGCCGAAGATTGAACAAGATACGGAGTTTACCCCGGATAGGCTTCAAAGCGCACTTCAAGATAACGACCGTACCGAATGGGTCTTCAGCCGTCTGGAAGAACAGTGGAAGCAAAAGTACTACGCTGTAGCGGTTTCGCCCCCGGAGCATGGAACCGGCAACCTGTGCCCGATTTCATTTGGAAAATATAAGGGCAAGTATTCTGCTCGGTGGATCGATTGTGCCCATTGTCATTTCAATGTAGCGCAGCCACCTTGCTGCCTCTGCGTTGCAGGTGCGGGAATTCAAAAGAAAGAAGACTTCAAGAGAGATTTGCAAGATCGGCTATTCGACATCGATAAGATTAGGAGAACGAATGAAGAAGAGATCCGGCTGCGTGAAGAACGAGAAAGATCTTTCGAGCGAAGATCTGTCTATCCTCGTCCAACACCGTATGCTGCTAGGCCTGTGGTCCCAGCCGGTCCTACGCAAGAGGAGCTGGATGCGGAATATATCCGGATCTGCCAGAGCTATGACCCGACCTCTGACGAATGGACAGTGGATCGCTACAATCGGCGATGGATCATGTGTACGGTTTGCGGCCGAATTAAGCAGGATGCGCAGATGTCCTATTACGGTGGCAAGGGAGGTGCAAACCGGGGAGTCTGTGCCGATTGTTCACGAAATGGTCGTAGCTAATCCACATAGCTGGCTTGATATTATTCGCATGATGGTGTATTATTAACTTGATACTTGATAGTTTTACAGCTGCGTACTTTGGCAGCCATTTAGAGGTTCTGCCACGACAGGACCTCTTTGTTATGTGTGAGGTGTCGAGATGGATTATATGACCATAAGCGAAGCAGCAACTAAATGGAACCTATCTAACAGGCGTATTCAAACGCTTTGCTCTCAAGGGCGGATACCGGGCGCAGAGCGTGCTGGTTATTGTTGGCTCCTTCCGAAAGACGCAGAAAAGCCAGTGGATGCCAGAATAAAGAGCGGAAAGTATATCGGTTATTCCGAGAAATATAAGAAACCCGGAAAGAAGAACGCCGCTGATGGGCTGGAGGGTAAATCATGAACGGCCAAGGAAAACTTCTTACTCATTATTTGAAAAACGCGGACAAGCTGATCATTCCTGTCTATCAGCGAAACTATGATTGGCGCGAGGAACACTGCAGGAAACTGTACCAGGATCTTGTTCGTACCATTCGTGATAGAAAACGTTGGCATTTCTTTGGAGGAATTGTCTCTGTTAGCGATCCTATGGGGAGCAGCTCTGACTACCTTGTGATTGACGGTCAACAGCGAATTACGACCGTTTCACTACTCCTTCTGGCTATGGCCAACCTGATTAAGGAAGGAAAAGTAATCCCCGAAGATGACGATCTATACGCACAGATCACAAAAAAGTACCTGGTGGATGAGATCAATCCTCGCAAGCGCAAAGTCAAGCTCAAGCCTATCAAGGGCGACCAGGACGCATACGATCGCCTCTGGGGTGATCCGGCCGATTTTGATCGTTCATCAAATATCACTCAGAACTATCTCTTTTTCTACAATGAGATTCAGAAACAAGCCATTACTATCGATCAGCTTTATAAGGCGGTAGAGAAACTCCAAATAATTGACATCACACTCACACCACCAGATGATGATCCTCAACTGGTTTTTGAAAGTCTTAACTCAACCGGTCTCGAGTTAAATGAGGGCGATAAGATCCGCAACTTTGTTCTGATGGGACTTGACATCGAAGAACAAGAGCGGTTCTATGACAGCTACTGGAACCCCATTGAGAAAAACGCCGGCTATAATAAACAGAACAATTCGTATGATGTAAGTCCATTTATTCGCGACTACCTGAGCGTCAAACAGAAGAAGATCACCGGGATGAAGGATATCTACACCGAGTTTAAGGCATATGCCGAAAAGATGCCCGGTGAAATGGAATCCATTATGAAAGATCTCCTAGGCTATGCTAAGTGGTATAACAAGCTCCTGTTTGGCCATCCAAGTTTTCCTGCGAAGCTGAAGTCGTCTCTTTTCCGCTTGAATCGTTTTGAAAGCAGCGTCACAAGACCGTTTCTGATGGAAGTAATGAGGCTACAGGAAAGCAGCCTCTTAACCTTGGATGAGGTTGCCGAAATTTGCAGAATCGTAGAATCCTACCTTTTGCGCCGTATCATTTGTGACCTACCCTCCAATACACTTGCAAAGGTATTCCTTACAATGAGTTCCGATATCAAGCGATTTGACGGTACCTACAGCAATTTCATTGAAAAAATGAAATATGTACTGACCTCCAAAAAGGAAAAGGCCGCATTCCCTGATAACGAGACTTTTGCAGATTGCCTGCGGACCAAGAATATCTACGCCATGCTCCCGCGTTACAAAGCGTATCTGTTTGAACGCCTGGAAAATGGTGACAGCAATGAATACAAGGATGTCTATGGGCGTCTTGATAGCGGCGAGTACACAATTGAACATATTATGCCTCAGAAATTGACTCCCGCTTGGACTAGTGAGCTTGGAACAGAAGCAGAGACTGTTCATGGAGAGTGGCTGCACTCCTTGGCGAATCTGACTCTTACCGCCTATAACTCAAAATATAGCAATGCTCCTTTCAGCGAGAAAAAAACGATGGAGGATGGGTATCTACAGAGCGGTATCAGAATGACTCAATGGGTTGCGCAGAAAGAACACTGGGGCCTACCTGAACTTGAAGAGCGCTGCAAATACCTTACACAGCAAGCTATGTCTCTGTGGCCCTATGCTGATAGCAGCTATACTCCGCCACAGAAGCAGTATGAGGAAGTGTCGCTGGATGATGATATCACGCTTACCGGTCATAGCATCGTGAAGTACCGCTTCCGTGGTATTGAGCATGAAACAACTTCGTGGGTAGAAATGTACACCGAGGTTCTAAAAGAACTTCATAATGGTAATAAGGCATATCTCAATTACCTCGCCGACGCTGATGATAGCGTAGATCTGTCGATTCAGGTTACCAGATCGCCAGACGAATTCTCCAGCAGTGTAAAAATTGATGATAATATTTATATCTGGACTGGTACCGCGACTCAGTATAAAGTTAATCTGCTGCGGAAGTTCTTCGAGCAATATAAGCAGGATCCGTCCGATCTCGTATTCTTCCTCGATGATAGCAAAGGCATTGGTTCAGATGAAGAAATCGAACGTTACAAGATCCGGCGGAAATACTGGGAGAGTGTCCTTCCATCACTTCAAGAGGCAACGGGTACTTTCCTGAATATCAGCCCATCTAAGAATAACTCTATCATGGGAGCCACAGCTCGCAGTGGAGTTTACCTTTGCTGTGTGGCGAACTATGACTCTGCTCGTGTCGAAATCTATATTGATCAGGGTGATTATCAAAAGAACCGGGCAATCTATAAACGCCTCGAGCAAAACCGGGATGCAATTGAGGCAGCATACGGAAAAAGCCTGAATTGGGTCTGCCAAGATGATGTTAGAGCGTGCAAAGTTTATGATGAGATCAAAGAGGTCAGCATCAAAAATGAGGAAGACAGGCCAGTAATGAGCGCTTTCCATATTCAGCGAGCAAAAGCCTTGCTCGTTGCGACAAAGCAGTTTCTGGCATAATTCTTATATGCATCAAGTTCTGATAATCAGCAACTATCGGAAGTTTGGAGGATAATCGCATGGCAGCAGTCTTATCGAAAAGGCAGATGACTGAAGAGGATATCAAGCTTCAGTTTATTACGCCTGCCATAACAAAAAAGTGGGCGCTTAGTCTCATTACAATGGAGACAAGAATTACAGATGGACAAATCAACTTGAGAGGAAATATGGTCTCCCGCAAGGAAGCCAAGAAAGCAGACTATATTCTTTATTTGAACGAAAGCACTCCAATTGCAATCGTTGAGGCGAAAGATAACAAGCATGCTGTCGGAGATGGGCTGCAGCAGGCAATGCAATACGCCATAATGATGGACATTCCATTTGCCTACAGTTCTAATGGTGATGGTTTTATTGAGCATGATTTCCTCACCGGAGAAGAGCGCAGCATTTCTATGGAGGATTTTCCAGCTCCTGATGCTCTCTATGCGAGATTCAAGGCTGGAGCCAACCATGGAGAAGGGCTCACGCAGCAAGAGGAATCCGTCATTCGGCAGCCGTTCTATTCAGGGCAGAATACATATCCCCCTCGCTATTATCAGCGTAACGCTGTCAATAGGACTCTTGATGCGATTGCCAGAGGTCAAGATCGCATCTTGCTGGTGATGGCCACAGGTACAGGCAAAACCTATACTGCATTCCAAATTGTATATCGCCTTCTAAAGAGCGGAATGAAGAAAAAAATATTGTATTTGGCTGATCGTAACATCTTGGTCGATCAATCAATCCAACAGGATTTTGCTCCGCTCGAAAAAACGATTCATAAAGTCAATTTTGTGAAGGACGATCCTCTTACGATTACCTCGCACGAGATATTCTTTTCACTCTACCAACAACTTGCGGGAAAAGACGATGACGATACAGAAGATGGGGATGAGACTGTCGAACGTCTTGCTCAGCTATTCAGCAAAGACTTTTTCGATCTCGTAATCGTTGATGAGTGTCATCGCGGCTCAGCCAAGAAGGAAAGCAATTGGCGGAAGATCTTGGAGTATTTCTCCTCGGCAACCCAGATTGGCATGACCGCAACCCCGAAAGAGACTAAGTATGTTTCCAACATAGATTATTTTGGCGAGCCGGTATATGTCTATAGCCTGAAAGATGGCATCGAGGATGGTTTTCTGGCGCCTTTCAAAGTCATCAATATAACGACCGACATTGGCGATGGTTGGCGCCCACGGAAAGGTCAACTTGATGTTTACGGGCATGAGATCCCTGACCGAATTTATAATAACAGGGATTATGACTATAACATCATAATTGAAGACCGCATTGTCCAAGTCGCAAAAGAAATAACAGACTACCTCAAAGCGACTGATCGGATGTCCAAAACCATTGTGTTCTGCGCAACAGAAGATGCTGCACTTCGTATGAGAAATGAGCTCGCAAGGCAGAATCCTGATATGATGCAAAAGTATCCCGACTATGTTGTACGCATTACCGGCAACGATACTTTTGGCAAGGATAAACTCGACTACTTCATTTCGGTCGGGTCGAAAACGCCGGTCATTGCAACGACATCTAAGCTGTTGTCAACTGGAGCCGACTGCAAGATGACAAAGCTCATCGTTTTAGACGAGTGGATCAACTCAATGACTGAGTTTAAGCAGATTATCGGAAGAGGCACAAGAATACGCGAAAAAGATGGAAAGACCCATTTTATAGTTATGGACATTCGCGGTGTTACAGCCCTTTTTGCTGATCCTGATTGGGATGGCCCGATTGAAATTGATGAAGATTATGGGAGAGAAAAGCGTGGTCCCTGTCCTCCTGGACCTAAACCAAATCCCGACCCTGACCCAGTTGATCCACCGTATCCACCAGAAGAAAAGCCCATTGTTGATGAAAATGGGTGTCGTGTCCGCATAATCAATAAAACGGTCTCTGTGTATGATACGAATGGGAAACTCCTGCGGCAGGAGAGCATCGTCGATTACACCAAAACGAATATTATTGGTACATACGCTTCCCTCGACAACTTTATTCGGCAGTGGACATCCGAGGAAAAGAAAAAGAAGATTCAAGAATTGTTGGCCAGCAAGGGGATTGACCTTGAAGCACTGAAAGCGGATCAGCATATGAGCGATGTAGATGACTTCGATTTCATCTGCCATGTTGCCTTTGACAAAAAGCCACTTACCAGAAAAGAGCGAGCCAACAATGTGAAGAAGCGGGATTTCCTCAGCAAGTATAGCGGGGTGGCAAGAGAAGTCTTGGAAGCGCTTCTGGATCAGTATATGAATGTCGGAATCTACGAGTTAGAGCATGAAGCTATTCTGACAACTCCACAATTCGCAAAATTTGGGAAGATCCAGAGGATATTCAAGTTCTTCGGCGGCGAGGATAAGTATAACGAAGCTGTCCATGAACTTGAGAATGAATTATATGAGGCGGGTTAATCATGAGTAGTTTAACAGGTTTTGTAAAGCGCATTCGGGACATCATGTGGAATGATGCGGGAGTGAATGGTGACGCTCAGCGCATTGAGCAGATGGCCTGGATCCTTTTCTTGAAAGTCTACAATACAAAGGAAGAGGAATGGCGATATACAGATCGGCCCTATACATCAATTATTCCAGAAGAATGCCGCTGGAATAACTGGGCCGCTGATGATAAGTCGGGTAAGGCGATGACGGGCGACACGCTTCTTGATTTTGTGAATAATAAACTCTTCCCAACTCTGAAGGGGCTTAATGTGACTGCAGCAACACCCATCAAAAAAGCTATTGTCAAGACAACCTTTGAGGATGCGAACAATTACATGAAGGACGGCGTTTTGCTGCGCCAAGTGATCAATATCATCGATGACCTGGATTTGGATGATTACGAGGAGAGCCATGCGTTTGGGGAAATATATGAGTCCATTTTACGGGAACTCCAGAGCGCCGGATCCTCTGGTGAATTCTATACGCCTCGTGCTGTGACTGATTTTATGGCGAAGACAATTAAACCGAAGCTCGGCGAAAAGGTCGCAGACTTTGCGTGCGGCACAGGGGGCTTTCTGACTAGTTGGTTGAATGAACTGAGTAAGCAGGTCGTAACGGCAGAAGACCAGCAGGAGTATGCAACCTCTATTTTTGGGATTGAGAAGAAGCCTTTCCCGTATACTCTGTGCATCACGAACATGCTGCTACACGGTATTGATGTTCCGATGGTGTATCATGACAACTCACTTCTACGGGATGTGCTTGATTATACCGAGGAAGATCAGTTCGATGTAATTCTTATGAATCCCCCTTACGGCGGACATGAAAAAACAGAGGTCAAGAATCACTTTCCTGCAGATCTTGCAAGTAGTGAAACTGCCGACCTCTTCATGTCCGTGATTATGTATCGGCTCAAACAGAATGGCCGTGCCGCTGTCATTCTCCCCGATGGTTTCCTGTTCGGCACTGATAATGCAAAGATTGCAATTAAGGAAAAACTGCTATCTGAATTTAACCTTCACACTATTATACGCATGCCGCATAGCGTTTTTGCACCGTACACCTCTATCACGACAAATATTCTGTTCTTCGATCGGACGCATCCCACGACGGAAACTTGGTTCTACCGCTTGGATATGCCGGAAGGATATAAGAACTTCTCCAAGACGAAGCCCATGAAGCTGGAGCATTTTGCTCCGGCCGTTGAGTGGTGGGACAATCGTGAGGAGATCACTATTGGCGGCTTTGACAAGGCGAAGAAATACTCTGTTGAAGAGCTGAAGGCGCGGAATTACAATATTGATCTCTGCGGCTATCCTCATGAAGAGGAGGAGATCCTTCCGCCGAAGGAACTGATTCTGCAGTATCAGGAAAAACGGGCCAGCCTGAATGCTGACATTGACCGCATCCTTGCCCAGATCACCGATATCCTTGGCATTGACATTACGGAGGAGGCCGCCGAATGACTGCGCAGCAACTGAAAAACTCCATTCTCCTGATGGCTGTTCAGGGCAAGCTTGTGCCGCAGGACCCAAATGACGAACCCGCTAGCGTTTTGCTGGAACGCATCCATGCAGAGAAAGAGCGGCTCATCAAAGAGAAGAAAATCAAGCGCGAAAAGAACCCCTCCGTCATCTTCAAAGGTGCCGATAATACTACTTATGAGAAAATCGGCGATGAAGTGGTCCCCGTGGATACTCCCTTTGATATTCCTGATAGCTGGGAGTGGGTTCAATTTAAAGATTTAGTCGACTATTCGATGGGAAAAACGCCTCCGCGGAAAGAGACGGAATACTGGAGCAACGGTACGCTCCCTTGGGTTTCTATTGCGGATTTGGTTGCGGATGGGACTGTGACTGCAACTAAAGAATGTGTCAATAGCTTTGCGGCTAAAAACACATTCAAAGGAAAAATCAGCAAGGCTGGTACTTTGTTGATGAGTTTCAAATTGACGGTCGGAAAGGTGTCAATATTGGGAATCGATGCATTTCATAACGAAGCCATCATTTCAATATACCCGTTTGTTGATCCCGATAAGATAACCACGATGTTTCTGTTCGCTACGCTGCCGCTCCTCTCGCAAAGTGGCGACACCAAATCGGCAATCAAGGGTAACACACTCAACTCGGATAGTTTGGATGCCCTACTGATTCCGTTACCGCCAATAATGGAGCAGAAGCGCATTTTTGATAAGCTACATGAATTGACCACACCGTTGCTCGATTATGGTGCGGCGGAGCAGAAGGTAACTGAGCTTAATGTGAATTTCCCAGAAGCCCTCAAGAAGTCGATACTGCAAGAAGCAGTCCAGGGTAAGCTGGTACCGCAGGACCCGAATGACGAGCCTGCAGAGGCTCTGCTGGAGCGTATCCGGGCAGAAAAACAGCGGCTTGTCAAGGAAGGCAAAATCAAAAAAGACAAGCATGAATCCGTCATTTTCAGACGGGATAATTCTCATTATGAGAAGTTGGACGGTGTGGAGCGGTGTATCGATGATGAACTGCCGTTTGAAATACCGGAATCGTGGACATGGGTGCGATGGGGATCAATCGCAGAATCCATCCAATACGGGTACAATGCACCAGCAAAGCAGGAAGGGCGCATCAGAATGGTTCGTATAAGCGATATCCACGAAAATACTGTTGCATGGAGTTCTGTCCCGTTTTGTGATATCGAAGATTCTGATATTCCTACATATCTGCTTCAACCCAATGATATTCTGTTTGCACGAACCGGCGGAACGGTAGGAAAATCGTTTCTTGTTAGCGAAGTGCCGTGTAAAGCCATTTATGCTGGATACTTGATTCGTACTCGTTATAGTTCGCTTCTTTGCCCGCAATACTTGAAGTATTTTATGGAGTCCCCGCTATATTGGCTACAGTTAAAAAGCGGGACAACCGCAACTGCACAGCCGAACTGTAATGGACAGACACTGGCAAAGATACTGCTTCCGCTTCCTCCGGCAAATGAGCAATTGCGGATTGTTGAAAATCTTGCCCGCACATTTGCCATAATAGAGAGAATGTAACAACCAGGCATACGCCATAGCCGTGCGTATGCCTGGTTTCCTTTTACCAATCTATGACCTCATCAACGATAGCCCGTTGCTCGGTCGAAGTTTTGCGGAGATAAATGCGGGTGGTTTCGATGCTTTCGTGGCCCATAAGATCAGCGAGGAATGCGATGTCATTGCAACGCTCCAAGAAGCTCTTTGCAAAGCGGTGACGGAAGGAGTGCGGATATACCACCACCGGATCGATACCATACCGTACTGCCAGCTTTTTTAACTGCCCGGAGATTCCTCTTGTGGTGATCCGATCTCCATATTTGTTCAAAAAAATGAAGCCGCTTTCTTGGTGCTTATCGTTCAGCCAAGAAAGGGCTTCATTCTGCAGAGCTTTGGGTATGTATATTCGCCGGAGTTTTCCACCCTTCGAATACAGATCCAAATGCCCCAGCTTGATGTGTTCCACCTTGATCTGTATGAGCTCGCTGACCCGTGCGCCGGTTGCAGCCAGAAAGCGTATTACAAAATACCAAAACAGCTCGTCATCTCGTTTGAGACAGGTTTTGAAATACTCGTAGTCGGCCTCGCTGATGACATTTTCCAGAAAGGCTTTCTGCTGCACTCGTACAAACGGCATTTTCCAGCTCTCTTTGCCGATACTCTCCAGGTAGCAGTTGATTGCCCTCAGACGCAGATTGACAGTCTTGGGCTTGTAATTTTCAATCAACCACACCTTGTATGCCCGCAGGTTCTTTTTTGTGATACCGTCGTACTGCGAGCTGTATTGCCGAAGGGCAAAAAGGTACGAGGATATCGTGTTTTCTGAGAGGTTTGTGCCTCTCAAGTGTCTTTCGAATTCTTCTATCATAGTGAAAGACCTCCTTTCACCATGATATTATACCGTGTTCCTTTTACAGCCCTTTGACCAGCGGGAGCAACTCTTCAATACGCTGGACAATGCGGTTCTGTTCAGCTAAAGGGGGCACCGGTATATACATTTTGTCCCATAAGCTACGATTCAGAATAGGGGTTGCGGTTCCACCCGCACTTTCTTTCATAGCGGACAGAAACGCAAATGAGGTGAGGACAGCAAATACATACTTGCTGGATGCGAAAATCGGAGTTATGGCGTTGATTTGCTGATTGAAAGTAACCTCGGATATCGATAAGGCTGCTTTTCCAATAGAGCCACCTATGCATACCTGAAGAATACTGTCAGCAGGGCATACTCTTGCAACATTCTTGCCTACTTCGGAAAGTCCTTGGTTTGTATAGTCGATGCTTCCATCAGCTATGTCACCCGGTGTTATGAAAGGTATATAGTCGCCCCGGTACTCTGGGTGGGCAGTCGATGGCGTGTTTCCGGTTTGTGTATATCCAAGAGTATTCAATCTTGTCCATATCCATGTATCGGGTATCTCGAAAGGCAGTTTATCATCAATGCAACGCTCTGTACCGTCCAACTTCTCATAATGAGAATAATGAGTTTATGAACATAGCGAATTGCAGAGACTTTCGAGTTCACGCACTTTCTCGACTATGCGTTTTTGCTCCTCTAATGGCGGGAGCGGCAGAATCAGTTTCTTGAATATTTCGAATGGCGGTATGTTCTTTATGGCGGAACCCTTACTGCTCTCTTTTGCCGTCTGTTTTAGGACATAGTCGAAATACAGGAGAAAGTAATCCAAGTCTATCGGCGCAAAAATTGTCATTCGCATAAGAGCCTGATTTATAATGCCAAGCTCAATCTGCTCTGGTAGGACATAAGTTTCCCCGATGGTTCCTGCACAGCTAACAAGAATATCACCCGGCTCGACTGTGAAACTTCTCATTTTTGATTCGTAATATTGGCGGGTAATATAATATGTTCCGAGAGTGTGGTCCTTCTGAATAGCGTTCTTTTGCTCATACACTTTTACTGTATCAGCACCCTTTGGTACGAACATACTCTTGGTTAAGCTGCTGCCGAAGGGTCCCTTTCTATAGATGCCTATGTCGTCCAACCTTATTAAAGCCCAAGAGGGCGGCACTTCAAATGGTATCTCATCGTCGATGCAAACCTCTTCTGAGCCACGCTTTTCATAATGAGAATTATCCCGTCTGAAAATGACGGATTCGTGTTTGTCCTTTTTAATTTTTCCTTCCTTGATGAGCCGCTGTTTCTCCGCCCGAATACGCTCCAGCAGAGCCTCTGCAGGCTCGTCAGACGAGTCTTGCGGTACCAGCTTGCCCTGGACGGCTTCTTGTAGTATCGACTTTTTGAGGGCTTCTGGGAAGGTTGAATTTAGGGCCTCGCTTTTTTGGTACGCCACGTCGTATGCAGAAACAGCAGAAGCAACCTCATCAATCTTCTCAACGATACGCCGCTGCTCCTCAAGTGGGGGTATTGGTACTAATAGAGAGGTCATTGTTTCTGTGCCGACTCTGGGCATCTTCACTCCATAGGTGATGCTGTTAATGAGATTATCGACATAAGGGGATTTCAGATAATTGACGATGTAGCTCGGATCGATTCCACCGTATACACGGAATGGTACGATTTCCGGCGTACAAATGCCGTCATCTGGGGCGACAAGAATTTTCAATAGATATGGGCGTAGCTTGCTGTAGAGAATGTCACCCTTTGTAAATACGGTCTTATCACCAACTGCTTTGCGTTCACCGACTGTTTTATACTCTAAAAGTCTGCCGCCCTTTTCGATGTCCTCTAAATCCA
Source organism: Clostridium sp. DFI.5.61 (assembly GCF_024462915.1). Classification (NCBI taxonomy): domain Bacteria; kingdom Bacillati; phylum Bacillota; class Clostridia; order Eubacteriales; family Clostridiaceae; genus Clostridium; species Clostridium sp. DFI.5.61. The sequence continues at coordinate 77,151 of NZ_JANGBZ010000003.1, read as the reverse complement.
GTCCCCAAATCGAAGGATCGGCACTTGTTGCATTTACTTTTTGCTTTGTTTCTGCATAGGACGAAATATTGCCTAACCGCACCCACTCCCACGAATCGGGGATGTCGAACGGCACCTCATCTGCCAGCGACCGCACTTCATCACCGATTTTCTCATAAGTAGTATTATAAGAAACTGGACATTGCTTGAAGAAAAGCATATTATTTGATATTATAAAGAAAATAGGAGTCTTGTAATAGAAAGGAGCACAGCATGGCAAAGCAGGAACTCTCTCTTAAACAACAATACCAGCGGCTCACGCAGGCCAAGGCGCAGGCAACCCGGAATGGACAACCTACCCCTAAGCTCGATAAGAAGATTGAAAAGATGAAGGCAATGATGGGCAGCACCGTACAGAAAGTGCCGGCTGCAAAACCATCTGCCAACAAGTTCGTGGACTACAAGGGTGTCAACAAGCTGCCCATGCAGGGTGGTGCCTTCACTCCAAAATAAGATTTGCCATAAATTGTTCATCGCACGGAAAGAACAGGATAATCTTTACAAAAGTCGAGGACTAATGGTGAAGTGATGTTGCAATGCTGCAGCACGGCACAGAGCCACACAGCTTGGGATTGCGGTTATCGATCTGTAGGAGCTGAAGAGTGGTCAGTTGGCGAACAGATTAAAGGTCATCATGATAGCGCAGTAGTAGACGGGTCTCATCTCCCTCGATGACCCAGAACATATCAAATAAAAATGACACGCCCCAAAAGTGAACGCCGATGTTTTGGCGCACTCTTGGGGCGTGTTTTTCATGTTCAGTTCAGTCCGTCAAAAGGTATGCCTTTTGACATTACTTTTTCTGGCGTTTAAGCTGCTTTTTGAAAAGATTCTTCATCACTTCTTTGCCTTTATCCGTACCGATTAGAGGAATAAAACATATTTCATTCAAGGAAACGAGGATTGTCTAGTTGATCGGACGGTCTTGCTGGATACATGCCTTCTTCGTTAGATAATCTCTGAATAGGAAATGGAGTACTCAAATAGCCGCATCTGATCGTCAGCCTTGACTTTTTCAATGAGATCTTTTGTCGGATCATTCAAACATATTATGCCAAATACACGCTGTCCTTTGACTGCAACATCTTCCTCAATCCAATCGATATACTCTCGCGTTTGTGCATAAGCGTCATCATAGCCAGAGTCCTTTTTCAACTCGATAACATACAGGTCTCCAGCGGTATCAATCCCAAGGATATCAAGCCTGCCATTCCTCAAAACAAATTGCCTGCCATAGACACCTCGCTTCTGATATATACGGAGCGGCATCCCAAATACAGGAATGCCAATTTCCATCCGCTGCACCAGTTCATCTTCGAGAAGCTTTTCGCTGGAGAATTGCTGTTTTTTTACGCCGATGTCTACGATCGTTTCCGCCTCAACATCAGTAACGGCAGGCTCTGGGACAGCGATTTTTACTTTGCCAACTGGCTTTTCAGCCCTCTTCTTCAAATCCTTTGAGACAAAACGCTCATGCTCTTGGATGACTCTCTGAGCCTCTCCATTCTTGCCTTGGGCGAGAAGGGTTCGCACGAGATTATTTGCGGCATAGCGCACATCTCGATTCTGCCGCAGGCAGTCTTCAAATACGCTTTGGGCTTCTTTGAATTTCCTCTGTTTATACAGCGAGTACCCTAGATTATTTAGGGTATTTTCGCCGACAGGAAGAGCCTCAAGTGACTTCCGATAGTATTCTTCTTCCTTGAGACAGTCCTTTTTCTTTCCGTAGCACCATGCCATCCAGAAGTAGACGGTGCCCTCAAGGAAAATGCGAGATGTGGGTTTTCCATCTTCAAATTGCTCAAAATATGAGAGTGCATTTCCCAACATCTGCATATTGTAGTAGGTATATCCGAGGAGTTCTTTTGCTAACAGGATCTTCGGATTACACTGTAAGACCTGGGTAAGTGACTCGATGATGCTCTCATTCTTAGAGTCATAATACAGGTGATCCAGAGCAGCACACATTTCAGGGATTCCTGCTTCAACATCGTCTCTATCCAGCATTCTTCCTATGGCGCTCCACATACCGGGAAAGCCCTCTTTCAGTGGAACCACCAGAATGTATGTGAAATCCTCAGCTGTGAATATCCCAGACTCTGTTTTGAGGCTTTTGATTTTTTCATCTAGGTAAGCCGACAAGTACTGAAGAACATTCTCTTTCTTTCCGGATACCAAATCAATAATGGCGTAGTACAGCAAATTGTATGGATCCGATCTATCGAGTCCATATACCATTTTCTTGAATTTTGTATATAGTGGGTCATCGACCAACTGCTTGGTGTCCATCTCGGAATACCTGTAGTAACCCGAAATAAGTGCGTCCAAAAGTAGATCACAGTAAAGGGACTCCAACCCACCTTTGTGTTCAGAGGGAGCTGCGTTCAATATTTGGTCGCAAGAAGAAAAATCTGTTGAATTATCAAGTAGAGTCTTGTCGAATTGCGCGAGAAGATTATCGGCTATTTTTTGAAGGGTGCTATCCGTTGCCATTGCAATACCTCCATGGTGATGATTCTGTGCTCATATTGTACCGTTAATGGCCGGAATTGGCAAGTCAATGCATTTTGACTAATACGTTGTTCCTGTGTATGCACAAATACCTCCTATTTTCGGAAGTACGCCGCCTGCCCCCAGGGGATCCTAACACGGTTATTGGTGAGCAGCCAGAGCACAGGTATGCCGGATGAGGCCTCATATTCCGGGAAATCGCTTTTCCCATCTGTCATGATGACGATTTCTGAAGGAACATTGTCAGACATATGTTCCCGAACATAATCAAAAATGCACTGGAAACTTGTCCCGCCTCCGCTATATGGCTTCAGTTGCAGCAGGTTTTCCGCACTGGTAATGGGAACTACCCGTCGGACTTCCGAATCAAAGAAACCGATGGAGCCGCTAAGCATCCCGCCGAATTGCTCAATAGCTGCGCAGATCTCGGCGGCGGCCATGGCCACTTCCTGATCTTTCAAAGAGGCAGAGATATCAACCATGAACAAAACATTGAGCCTGGGCGTTTCAGACTCGTTGTAATCCGGCAGAAAGAAGTCCAGGTCCTGCAGCCTGCGATCGGGAGGGGTAAAGCTGTAGTCCCTTGTTTCGTCCATGATAAAGTGGTTCAAGAGAGATTGCCAATCGTGAGTCGTGATTTTCGATCGGTGAAGGACGCGCTCACAAAGGGTGCTACTGTCATAGTTTTCTGCATCGCGGTCCTTTGAACCCCGGATTTCCCGAATTGCCTCTTTGAGATTCGCACTCGGGCGTGTTGTATACTCGAAGATGAGATCGTCCAGTTCGTCATCATCATCTGCTTCCGGGCGATATACTTCAGGCATCTCCTGCTTGCGGAACCCTTTGCACACTCGCTCGATGATTCCTCGAATGCGCTCAGATGGAATTAGGTCATCGGGATCAGGGTCATCCGGGCTGAGAATCAGGACCCCATCCTCGGTGCGGGCGTTCGGCCTATCCCACCACTCATCTGAATCCAGCAGGAGATTGCGGCGCTGCGCATCACTCAACGTGGAAGGATCCAAAGGTGTCATCTGAAATGCCTCGTAAGGCGTCAACTCGCAGCCTTCAACTTTGGGATAAAAAGTCTCATGGTGGATCTCGCCGATTCCAGGGAGCTTGTCATCCGTGAAGTCATACCGGATAAGCGAGGAGTTGACAACGATATTGCAGGCAAAGTGAAAACGGTCACCTTTATAAAACTGCGGGCGTGAGAGATGCCCTAACCGGATATGCATGAGCTGGTGGCAGAGCGCAAAATCCAAGCTGTTGTCGTCGAGCTTTTCCAACCAGCTCGCGTCAAAGTAGATGCAACTCCCGTTTGTTGACATCCGGCGCACATCCACATTGGTGACAAACAACATCTCTACCAGCGGCGCCGCCAACTCCGGCTCCCGTGTCAGAAGCCGATACCGGGCCTCCTGGAGTTTTCTTTTGAGCTTATTGATTCGCTTATCAGTCATTTCATGCCTGCCTTAACCGCATCCAGGTATATTGCGTTTTCTGCAAGAATGGGGCGGAGCTTAGGGATGAGCTGATAATCATGGAGGAGGTTGGTGCGGAAAGTCCAAGGAAGATCACAAGCGAATACTATAGAGTTGTTGATGAGCTCCTTTCCCGGATGCTGACGCGCATAGGCGACCATCTCAGCCCTAAGGGCCTCCTGCATTTCCGGAGACTTCTCAACAGCAGTCTTTTTCCCGGCGAAGATGTCTTCGATTGAAGGCAGGTTTGAAAACAGAGTGCACCATTTCGCAAAATTGTAAGTTACGCTTGCCCCGATACAGCCGGATATCAAAGGCTGAATTGCGTCCATGTTTTCTGAGATATTGGTAAGGATGTTGCTGACCATCTCCCAGGAACGAGGTGTTGGAAAAGCCAAGGTGGATTCAGGGCTATCGGAGCGCATGAGAGCGGTTGGGTTATACTCCAGAAAACTGGTGACAAAGCGGTGAATGCCTGATTTGACAGCCCAGTCGTGCCAGGAGTCAGGATCGCCCTTCACAGTAATGTGCAAGAGACGGTTGGCTAATGCGCGTGGCATATTATAGGCAACGGATTTATCGGTAACGCGGTTGCCAGCGGCAATGACGATACAGTTCTCCGGCAGCTTATGCTCACCAATAACGCGATCCAGCGTGATCTGATAGGCAGCGGCCTGCACCGACTGCGGTGCGGCGGTGATCTCGTCTAGGAAGAGGATGTTGATCACATCTTCACTTTCATCCATCTGGAAAATCTGAGGCTTCAGCCACACCGATAGGGTTTTATCCGCGTTGGTCGTCGGGATGCCTCTGAGATCTACCGGGTTGAATAGCAACAGGCGTACATCTGTGATGGAAACCTTTTTTCCGGTCTTAGCCTGGATGTTGCACGCTATCTCACGAACACCCTGGGATTTGCCGATACCCGGAGGCCCCCACAGCATCACGGAGGGAAAAGATTTTAGTGGGGTACCGTTTTTGATGAGCTTGATATAGGCCCGGGACAATAGGCTCACAATCTGATTCACATTCAGTAAGGTCAAATTGGTTTCGTTATCAGTCATTTCTCGTGCAGCCTTTCTGACGAATGATGGTTTTTTCTGTGCTTAGGAGAATTATTGGCAGAAGCGCTGTTTCTGAACGGCAATCCGCTTTCTCATCAGCGTGACAAAAGCGCTTGGTTCAATGACTTCCAGCACCGGGCCGAAGGACAGCACCCTAATAAGCAGCTCGGTCTCATCGTCCTTGTCGTAACGGAGCCTGATCTGATAGAGCCGATCGGCCAACTTCTGAGTCTCTTTTTCAAAATGGGAGAAGTGTAGCAGCACACGTTCCAGCCCGTTGCGCTCGTCATGAAGCAGCATTACAAGCTCTTCGGAATTTTCCTGAGGCAGCGTGATGGATTTGGGATCATAGGCATCCAGCAACTCGCATGAACGCACACGAGCCATATTGATCGTGTTGAGCCGTCGCTTGCCGGTTGCCAGTAACCTGAACTTATCGTCCTTGGCGGAATATTCCAGGCGGTAAGGTATACACTCGATCGAATGGCGGGCGCCGGTATGGCCACGGAACCGGATACGCAGTTTTCTCTTCTTTCGAATTGCCTTCAGTGCTGTTTGGAAGCAAGCTATGTAGGCGGGATCCCCATACGGATCTCCGTCCGCGTACTGGTCAAAGAGAATGAAGGTGTCCTGAGCATACAGCGGATCAATATCTTCCAGCCCGGTCGTGTCCGGATCAAACAGAGCGATTCTGGGATCAGACAGCAGCGCTTTGAGCCATCTCTTTTGGAGCATTGTCAAAGGCATGGTTGGCTTGTGGTGAAGTATGGAATGATACTCCTGATCGAGTAAAGGCCAGGTTCCGGATTTCAGCGCTGCCGGAATTGCAAGCGCGCTTTCCGCGAAAGCCTTTTCCCGGACAAGCTCGGTCATTCTTCGATCTGTCAACTTCCCATCGGATGCTTCGGAAAGGACAGCTGCGACGACATTGAAATAGCTTCCGTAGATCTCACTGAATAACATCGTTGCCACCTCCGTACAGAGCGTCCATCCGAGCCAAATCTTCTTGGAACATATCCAAAACATACTGGCTGGAGCATTTGAGATCTACAATGCGGCCGATGAAGGTGCGCAGCCAGGGCAGTATCTCTGAGGCATCATAGACATCGGCTGAAAACCTGCAAGTCTGTGAGTCCAATAGTTCGACTGTACCATGGCGCTTCTCGCGCTCCAGGCGGTGCAGCACGAATTCCTCGCCCGGGTCAAAATGGACCGTCATTTCAATATGATCCAAATTATGGTCGGGACCCGTTGAGACACCCCAAAGGTGCTGGTCAAACTTCTCCTGGTACCCTAAGTACTTGCTGTAGTGTTTCTCGACATTCCCAATCGTGACCTTTTTGATGGCATCCAACCGGAAGAAAGATAAGTGCCGCCCCCGGTAATGGTAGCCGAGCAGATACTGGCGCCCGGACTGGGTGCTGACATAGATCTTCAGAGGACAAACCGTCCTTTGATAGTCGCGGCCACTCCGCAGGCTCCTGACGGTCAGTTCCGCAGCTCTTTTTTCATCGATTGCCGCCAACAGATCACAGAGGACATCACTGTCCAGGGCGTGGAGCATGTAGTGATGTTTGAATCGGAAGCTATCAGAAGGTTTTTCCAATTTATCGATCAAGAAGGAGCCAATCACCCCGAGTGGATCCTCCTCGGAGAAAAAGGATAGGGCGTCTGCCCAGGTATTCAAATCAACGGTGTTATCATCCGTTCTCCGGTAGAGTACCTCACGACCGCATTTCTCGGAGCTTAGCAGACCAAGCGCCTCATATTCCTTGAGCTTTTTCCGCACGGTGGATTCGTCTGGAGAGAAGGCGCCGCTGAAATGAGAGAGATAGTCATCATTGATGCAATCGACAATCTCTCTGGAAGAAAGCGCGCTGCCATCGGCCAGCAGGTCCATCACATAGAAGTGGAGGGTGATGTCCTTATCGGTAAAGCTTTTGGCTTTAAAAGCCTTGTGGAGCGGGTTGTGTGGGATCCGCCTGCTGTCAACCGAGAGGAATACATTCTTGCCGGATGTGTCCTGATGGAAGGACATAAAGTCGCCGATCCAACTCTCAATTCTTCGCCGCTCATTATCGTAGCTGCGGGCACTCTTGATGCTGTACTCTTCCCGACTCTTAAACCCATAGACATAGAATTCGCGCATGTAGCTCCGGATACGCTCAAAACTCTTGACCAACTCACTATATGCCACGAAATCCACCTCCTGCAGTTTATGGCCTCATTTTACCACAGGAGGTGTCCAAATGAAAGAACAGCTCCTTGCCAACTGCGGTCTGGAATGGGTTTGAACCAATTTTTCGCAGACTTTTAGGTAGTTGCTCTTGAGTTCGCAACTTTTTTTCCGTGTTTTTCCTCTGAACAGGCAGTATTCTTAAATCACGAAAAGCGCATACAGCAAACCCATGCATATGACTTTTAATCATAGACGCTGTTCTGGTCTGGCGTAGTAACCTCTCCGAAATAAAGAATGCGCTTTGTAAAAGACGCTAACAGCATTATCTATTAACATTAGCTCAACGAAGGAGCACCTGCTTTCGGGGCAGGCCGACAAAGGGTGAGACCCCCTTTATGATGATAAAGGACAGCGTCTTGTCGAATACATCTCCGGTAGTTCAGATGGTAGAACGGGAGACCCCAATCTCTGTGTCGTGGGTTCGAGCCCCACCCGGATGATGTATTCACTCCTTAGACAAAAAGGCACCAACAGCAAAGATTGAATAGCTAAGATGGTTATAGCAGGCGGTTCATACCCGTCGTTCGTGGGTTCGATTCCCACTTCACATGGTGCCTTGTTTTATCAATAAAGATGCCCACAGCAACACCCAACGGTCTTGAATCCGATCCGATGCAGAGGTCAGGGCGCCGGTCAACTGGCGGCTTAGGACTTGCGATATGTCAGGCATCTTGTGAAAGGCACCAACAGCAATTCTTGGTAACAACTACGACTAGAAATCGTACTTTCGGGTTCAAATCCCTGATGGTGCCTTGTATAACCAATTCATCACGGAGGAGTGATTTCCATGCTGAAGTTTCTAAAGAAAGAAGCAAATATGACCCATACGGAAAATGGCGCAGTTACATATCGTTCCACCCAGTCTGAATGTCTGGATCTGTTCGCTACGATCGGCGCCCTGCGCAGAGAGCGTGACGAGGAGATCACGAATCGCTTCCTCCGCGCCTATGCCGAAGACGCTGATCTGGCCATGAAGACCCTGTTCTTTGCGAGAGATATTCGTGGCGGTATCGGCGAGCGCCGTGTCTTCCGTACCATTCTGAAGTGGCTGGCCGACAACGAGCCGCAATCCCTGGAGAAGAACATCCAGTACATTGCAGAGTATGGACGCTACGATGACCTGCTGGTCCTGATGGGCACCACATGCGAAGGCAAGGTGCTGCATCTGATCAAAAAACAGCTGGCAGCTGACTTTGCCGCTCTGGAGGCCGGCGAGTCCGTGTCCCTGCTGGCCAAGTGGCTCCCCTCCGTCAATGCCTCCAACGAAGATGTGATCCGGCAGGCGAAGCGAATTGCCCGTGCGATGGGTATGAACGACGCCCAGTACCGCAAAACGCTGAGCGCCCTGCGCACCAAGATCAGCATCATCGAGAACAACCTGCGCGAAAAAGACTACACCTTCGATTACTCCAAGCAGCCCTCCAAGGCCATGTTCAAGTATCGTAAGGCCTTCATGCGAAATGATGGAGACCGCTATGATGAATTCATGAGCCGTGTCGCCGAGGGTACGGAGCAGCTCCACACTGGCACCCTGACGCCCTATGAGATGATCAAGCCCTTCTTCGGTCGCGGCGATATCTCCGATCAGGAGCGCAAGGCCATTGACGCAACATGGAAGACACAGGAGGATTTCACTGGCGGTGAGAACGCTCTGGTCGTCATTGATGGCTCCGGCTCCATGTACGGTGGTGCTGATCCCATCCCCGCTACTGTGGCGCTGTCTCTTGGTATCTACTATGCCGAGCTCAACACCGGCGCATTCCAAAACCACTTCATCACATTCTCTGAGAATCCCAAGCTGGTGGAGATTAAGGGCAAGGATATCTACGAAAAGGTGCGGTACTGTCACCAGTTCAACGAGGTCGCCAACACCAATATCCAGCGTGTGTTTGAGTTGATCCTCAAGACTGCCGTGAAGAACCGTGTGCCCCAGAAGGATATGCCTGCCAAGATCTTCATTATCTCCGATATGGAGTTCGACTACTGTACTGAAGATTGCTCCTTGACCAACTTCGAGTATGCGCAGCGGCTCTTCGAGGAACATGGCTACCAGCTGCCCGAGGTGATGTTCTGGAATGTGGCAAGCCGTAATCAGCAGCAGCCCGTCAAGATCAACGACCAGGGCGTTGCGCTGGTATCCGGCTGTAATCCCCGAATCTTCTCCATGCTGAAAGCCGGCATTCTTTCCCCCTATGCCTTCATGATGGATGTTCTGGGTTCCGAGCGTTACGCGGCGATCGTGGCATAATAGAGCTGACGCAGGAGGTGATAGCAGGTATGTTATCGCCTCCTGCTTTTTCTTTCCCAACAAAAGTGTTGCTGTTGGCAGAGATGAACCGTAAAATAAAGAGTATGAAGGAAAGGGAGATCGTTGTGATTACGATTCAAGGTTTATATAATACTGCGGTCTGTTACACCCCCGAGTTGGAGGAGGCAGCCCGCAAGCAGATCCAGACCGTTTGCGATCAGGCCGAGTTTGCCGGCTGCAAGATCCGGATCATGCCCGATGTCCACGCTGGCAAGGGCTGTACCATCGGTACCACCATGACCATCCAGGACAAGATCGTGCCCGGTATGGTTGGCGTCGATATCGGCTGCGGTATGGAGACTGTTGAGCTTCGTGAGCGGGAGGTCGACTTTGAGAAGCTGGACGCCCTAATCCGCAGGGAGATCCCCTATGGCCGTGAGGTTCGAGACATTCCTCATGCACTGAACGCTGAGATCGATCTGACTCACCTCCGCTGCACAGATCAAGTCAATCTCAACCGGGCCATGCGCAGCATCGGCTCTTTGGGTGGCGGCAACCACTTCATTGAGGTGGATCGCGCGGAGGATGGCCGGTTGTTCCTGGTGGTCCACTCTGGCAGCCGTCATCTGGGCACCGAGGTGGCTGAGCACTACCAGAATGAGGGTCGGCGTGCCCTTTGGGGCGGCGCCCAGCATCAAGTTCAAGCCGCCATTGACCAGCTGAAGGCCGAGGGCCGGTTCCAGGAGATCCAGAAGACCATCAAGGCGCTCAAGAAGGAGCACGAGCTGAATATCCCAAAAGATCTGGCCTATGTGGAGGGTAAGCTGTTCGAGGACTATATCCACGATATGAAGCTGACACAGCAGTTCGCCATGCTCAACCGCAAGGCCATGGTGGATGTTATCATGACTGGCATGGGCTTCACGGCGGTGGAGACCTTCACCACCATCCACAACTATATTGATACGGACGCCATGATCCTGCGTAAGGGCTCTGTCTCCGCCAAGGCCGGCGAGAAGCTGCTGATCCCCATCAACATGCGTGACGGTAGCCTGATCTGCAGCGGCAAGGGCAACGAGGATTGGAATTGCTCCGCACCTCATGGCGCCGGCCGGCTGATGAGCCGCAAGGCGGCCTTCAATGCTCTGTCCATGGAGGAGTTCCAGAAGGAAATGGAGGGTATCTACACCACCTGTGTTGTGCCCGACACGCTGGACGAGTCTCCCATGGCCTATAAGAGCATGGAGGAGATCGTCGCTCAAATCGGCCCTACTGCGGAGATTATTGAGCGGATCCGTCCTGTCTATAACTTTAAGGCAGCAGACTGAAATACAATGATGAAAGGCGGTGTTGACCGTGGAAGCATTGATCAAAGAAAAGCTTCATGAAATCGAGCAGCGGGAGAACTGCCGCATCCTTTTGGCCGTGGAGTCCGGTAGCCGTGCTTGGGGCTTTGCTTCTCCGGACAGCGACTATGATGTGCGCTTCATTTATGTGCGCCCCAGAGAGAGCTATCTCAGGCTCAACCGGGTCCGTGATGTGATCGAGCTGCCCATCAATGGTGTTCTGGACATCAACGGTTGGGATGTGGACAAGACACTGAAGTTGCTCCATAAATCCAACCCCACCGTATTTGAGTGGTTTTCCTCTCCCATCGTGTATCAGACCACTGACTTCACTGAGGCGTTTAAGCCCGTCATGCGGCGCTACTTCTCGTCCAAGAGTGGCCTTTGGCACTATCTGCAGATGGCGGAAGGAAACTATCGAGAATACCTGCGCGGCGACATGGTGAAGGCCAAGAAGTACTTCTATGTACTGCGGCCAATCCTTGCTTGCCGGTGGATCCTTGAAAAAGGTACTCCGCCCCCAATGCTCTTTTCTGAACTGGCGGCGAGCCAGCTTCCGGACTACCTGGAGAAAACCGTTGCGAAGCTGCTTGATCTGAAGATGAACTCCCCTGAGGTGAAGATGATCCCGAGAATCGATATCCTCAACGCTTACATGGATCGGAGCATTGCAGAGGTGCGTGCTCTGGTGGAGCAGTATCCGAGAGAAATCACGAAGGACTGGGAGGAACTCAATGCGCTGTTCCTCGCCGCACTGGAGATGTGATCTTATGATGAAATTGCCACCACAAGTGAATACAGCATTTGAGATGCTTGAAGCGGCCGGCTATGAGGCGTACCTTGTTGGTGGCGCAGTGCGTGATTATGTGCGTGACAACAGTCCTGCGAAGGATTGGGACATCACCACCAACGCGCTCCCAGAGCAGGTGGAGGAGATCTTTACAGGCTACCACCTGATTGAGACTGGCTTGAAGCATGGGACTGTAACTGTTGTGATCGACCAAGAGCCTCTAGAAATCACGACCTATCGCGTTGACGGGGACTACTCCGACCATCGGCATCCGGACTCAGTCAGCTTTACCCGCAGCCTGAAGGACGATCTTGAGCGCCGGGACTTCACCATGAACGCTCTGGCCTACAACCCCAGGACAGGTGTTGTTGACTTCGTAGGAGGCAAGGCGGACATTGCCGGCGACCTTGTCCGCTGCGTGGGAGATCCAGATCGGAGATTCCAGGAAGATGGCCTGAGAATGCTCAGAGCCCTTCGCTTCGCCTCCGTGTATGGCATGACGATCGAAGCTGCCACGGCAGCGGCCATCCACAGGAACAAGCACTTGCTCAAAGGTATCGCTGCGGAGCGCATTCTGGTTGAGCTTACCAAAATGCTCTGCGCTCAGGGCGCGGCAGGTGTTCTGCGGGACTTCGCCGATGTGCTGGCCGTCCCGATCCCGGAGCTCACACCCATGTTTGGCTTTCCGCAGCATAATCCACATCATGACAAGGATGTCTGGGACCATACCATCGCGGTCATTGAAAGTATCACCCCTGAACCGGTGCTTCGTTGGGCAGCCCTGCTGCATGACATTGGGAAGCCTTCCTGTTTCTCGCTCGCCGAGGATGGCATTGGCCACTTCTTCGGGCACTCGGATCAGAGTACTTCAATGGCGGAGAGTATCCTCAGTAGACTTCGCTTCGATAACGCCAGCAAAGAACAAATTGTAAGACTCGTTCGCTATCATGACATGCCCATCACGGCCGACAGGAAGCCAATCAAACGGCTTTTGAGCAAGCACGGTGAGGATGCTACCCGGCAACTGATCGAGCTGCACAAGGCAGATACGCTTGGTCAATCGGCCATCTGCAGACACCGGATCGCAATCTTTGAGGAAGTATCGCAAATGATCAATGAGATCCTGCAGGAAGAGAGCTGCTTCACACTCAAGGACTTGGCAGTTAATGGACATGATATGATGACATTGGGCTTTCAGGGACCGACCATTGGCCGTGTGCTGCAGGAATGCCTGGATGCAGTCTTGGATGAGCAGATCCCCAACGAGCATGAGGCGCTGATGGCCTTTGCAAAGGATAGACAGCTGAAGAGTTAATACCAAAACGGCAATACCAAGCAGGTATTGCCGTTTTGGTATGCACAGGAACTTAGGTGGGTTGTAGGGTTTTGTCGATGGTCGTATAATGAGTGATGAAGCAAAGTGACGATCGTGAGGTTGCCTTTGACTTCGATTATGCTACTCACTTGTTCCGGCAACTCTCTAAATCGCATCACAAGGGAACATTTTCCCTATTTTTGCGTCTATATCAATAAGGGATTCATGGCTGATATGAAAAGGAGGCTGCTGATATGAAACAGAAAAAGAAATGGGTTATTCCCCTCTGTGTGATAGGAGTCATACTGCTACTTTGTGCGGGTGGCCTTTGGTATATGATAAATCACTCCATGAGTTTCTCTGTCGGACGCTGCTTAGTAGCGGACAACGGATCGTATATGTTCATCGACGGAAACTCACCCATTATCATGAGCAACCGAAAGGATAAGGAAGGTCTGTTCTCTGGCTTGGGGACCGGCGATAAGATTTTGATCTTCCACGATGGGATTGCGGATACCTATCCAGGCAGGACCGGTGCGTATTGGTGTGTGAAATTGGAAGACGGTACGCAGGCCGATATTCCGGAACAGGTCATAGAAGAGCTTACGGAACTCGGATGGACCATTGTAGGAAATGAAGCTGATCCAGATTCCGTGACGCCTGAACCGGGAGCATACGCTTTTGAGGCGCAGTACATCCGGACCAATGGCGGACCTGAAGATGGCTATCCTTACCACACCGTGATCAGTTCCAGAGCGGAATTGGAAGCCTATTACGAGGCATACAAGGACATTTATAGTCTGGAACGAAGAGAGACAGTCTACTCCGACAGCACAATCGGCTTTTTGGATGCCTGCGACAAATACGATAACGCCTATTTTGAACGGCAGAATCTTGTTCTGATCGTACTGCAGGAAGGCAGCGGATCAATTCGGCATGAGATTACAGATGTGCGTCGTCACCGTATTGAGAACGGTGCATTGGATGGGTGGGACATTACGATTGACCGTAAGGTCCCTGAGGCAGGAACAGAGGATATGGCTCAGTGGCATCTATTCCTTGAAGTGCAGATGGGCGATGTGATCAAGGCCACCGACAAGGTTTGGATCAATGGAAAACAGAGCGAACGCACTCCGGCAATATCCGGTCTTGTTGGTATCAGTCGTACTCCGTCGATAAGCGCCTATCAGGATCCCTGGGGAGTGAAGCTTACTGCAAAGAATATTACCCCGTCTGGATTGACCATTGTTTGTACGCAGCAAGATGGAGAACCAACCGGTGAGCTGCAGACCGGCAGTTACTACGGACTCGAAATGCTGCAGGATGGCGAGTGGGTTGCGGTCGAGCTGCTTCCTATGGAGTATGAGCTTGCCTGGACGTCAGAAGCATGGATGATCCCTAACAATGCGGAAACAGAATGGGAAGTGAATTGGAGCCGCCTGTACGGAGAGCTTCCCGCAGGTTCCTACCGGATCAGCAAATCGGTTATGGATTTCCGGGGTACCGGTGATTATGACACCAAAACCTATTATGCAGGCTTTGATCTCGTGGACGCCGCTGACACAAGTAATGTTTCCTACGAACACGGCGGATTTGGCGTCAGTGTGCCGCTTCTTTCTGGTTGGGAATACAAGGTTGAGGAATACAGTGCCGATGGCATGAGCTATGGCGTCAGTTTCCGACCCGCTGGTGAAGATGGATGGATCGATTTCCAATATTGGCCTACATTCGGCGTCTGTGGCACCGGATTGTCAATGAAGGAATTTGGAAATGGTTCCATGGGCACCTACGATGGCGGTGCTATCTGGAACTTTATCAGTTACCCTGCCAGCAAAGGCAACTTTGTGGCAACGACCCAGGGTGTAAATAGCTGGTGGTCACGCTACGGCGAGACTGCTATGGAAATCATAACGCAGGTAATCTGCACAGACACCATCGTAGACTAAGGAGGGTACGCAGTATGAAACGAATTGTAGCGCTATGCCTCGCAGCGGCTTGCCTGATTTCTATGGTAGGCTGCGCAGGAGATACCAATATGGACGAAAAGAAACCAAACAACTCCGCATCGGCCTATGCTCTGGCACTGGCTAGCTATCCGGAGATGGCTCCCTACCCAAACGAGATGGAGTATTTTGATGAAAAGACCGGTGAGTTTGACAGCGATGGCTTTGATGTGGTCTATGACGCCTGGCAGTCGGACAGAAAGGCCCAACGCAGTCAGCCGGAAGGCTATGCAGACGGTCTGGAACCGTTCTTCGCCAGTTCAATCCGAGAGTTTCTCAGCAATTCCAACGGGGAGAACAAGGTATACTCTCCTCTGAGTGTTTACATGGCCCTCGCCATGCTGGCAGAGGTGACGGACAGTGAAAGCCGCCAGCAGATCCTTGACCTTCTAGGAAGTGAAAGCATTGAGGCTCTGCGCTCCCAGGCAGCCAGTGTTTGGAACGCCAATTACAGCAATGACGGCGCCGTGACAAGCATTCTGGCAAACTCCCTGTGGCTGAATGAGTCCGTAAATTTCAACCAGTCCACAATGGACAGTCTGGCAAAGAATTACTATGCGTCCTCCTTCCGTGGTGAGATGGGCAGCGAGGAATTTAATCAGGCCTTGCGGGACTGGATCAATGAGCAGACCGGAGGACTGCTGGAAGCGCAGGCCGATGGTCTGTCGATGGACCCCGAGACCGTTATGGCTTTGGCCTCTACCATCTACTACCGAGCCAAGTGGCACAGTGAGTTCAATGAGGCCGGAACGGAAAAGGGCCTGTTCCATCTGTTCAGTGCTGATGGAGAGACCGTGGAGTGCGACTTCATGCACAAGGGCGGCAGCAACACCTATTACTGGGCAGATCAGTTCGGCGCTGTTGCTCTGAGCCTGGAGGGCAGCGGCAAAATGTGGTTCCTCCTGCCTGATGATGGCGTGGCTATGGATGATCTGCTTGCCGATGAGCAAACGATGGAGTTCCTAAACAGCAATGGAAACTGGGAGAACAGCAAGCACCTGATCGTGAATATGTCCGTTCCCAAATTTGATGTTGTCTCTGATCTTGACCTGCGTGATGGCCTGAATGCGCTGGGTATTACCGGTGTATTCGATGCCACGGTGGCCGATTTCAGTCCCATGACTTCGAAAGTTGCAGAGATATTCCTTTCCAAAGCCGACCATGCAGCCCGCGTTGCCATCGATGAAGAGGGGGTTACCGCAGCGGCATATACCGTCATGATGATGGCTGGTGCTGCGGCGCCACCTGAAGAGGAAATGGACTTCGTATTGGATCGACCGTTCTTATTCGCCATTACTGGTGCAGATGGACTTCCACTCTTTGTTGGCGTAGTCAATAGACCGTGAACTGAAAAAAGGCAATAAGAAAACGGCAGTGCCACAATGTGGCATTGCCGTTTTCATGTATATCCGATGCATTGAGTTGTTTACCCCTCATAGGACTGCGGCTGGTAGCCATAGTGCTTGGCAAAAGCTTCATAGTCAACCCATTTCGGGTTGTCAAAGATCCTTGCAGCGTAGAGCTCAAGCGTGTAATGCTCCAGTTCTGCTTTCGTCTTTAACCAATAGGTGTGCTCCTTCTCCCACTCCAGGAGTTTATCGAACAAGTCTTCTTCGTGGCTCCGGACAATGAGCTCACGCACCAAATCGCGCCAGACATCGTTCCTGATGTCTCCAAGATCCGTCTGGATACCATTGCGGTACCCGTACTTCTTATCTCTCCCAGAACCAGAAAGAAGAATCGATTGACCAGTGCTGAAATGTGCGTGTAGATCTTTATGCGTGAGTTGATCTCTGTTAGGAACTGCCGGTAGTGAGTCAATAATCGTGCGCGGATACATAGACATACCTCCATTCTGGTAAGTCTTACGGATTATCGGTCGAAAATGCAACAAATCGATCATAATGAGCAAAAACGGAAAACCGCGCCACACTGTTGTCGCCGTTCTGTGATATAATCGAACTATGTCGAATAATCAATTCCCTTTGGATCAGCCGCATCCGACCATCATCAAGAAACGACCGGATTGACAATGCACATATTATGTAGTATTATTGTAGTGCAAAGGAGGCTTGAACATGGATTCCAACATGACTTTTCGCATTGATTCTGAAGTGAAAGCGCAAATGGCAGCCATCTGTGATGCACTGGGCATGTCAACTTCTACTGCCTTTAATATTTTTGCCAATGCCTTTGTTCGAGCAAAAGGCATGCCTTTTGCTGTCACGATTCAGGAGCCTGTAACAGCTGTGAGCCGCGAAAAAATGCTGGCGGACACCGATCAACTATTGAGCGAGTTCGCTTCTGACTATAAGAGGATGGCAGAATGATTTGGGTTACAGCAGAAGATGTCGTAGCGATTCATAGCCGTATCATTCAAGTTTCTGGTGGCATTGATGGTCTGCGTGATCGTGCTGGATTAGAAGCGGCTATTGCCGCACCCCTTCAATCATTTGGAGGAGAAGATCTTTTTCCAACTGACATAGAGAAAATCGCTCGTATTGGGTTTGGGTTAGCGTCCAATCACGCATTTATCGATGGCAATAAGCGAATTGGCGCCATGGTCACGCAACTGCTACTCAAATGGAATGGATATCAGTTCCAATTGGAGCAGAATGAGCTGGCCGATATGTTCATTGGTATCGCGGATGGCACAAAGGACGAAACGGAGCTTCGGTATTGGATCAACGACCATATTGAATAACGAAAAGGTTGCCTCACGCAATAATGTGAGGCAACCTTTTTGTTAAAGCCGACCTGATTTGACGAAAAAAAGCCGGGCTGTTTTGTCGGATAGCCGGAGTGTTTTGGCTGCATGGCCGAGTTGTTTTGTCATTTTATCGGCTGTTTGATGTGGCGAGCCACATTTCGTCATTTCATAGGCTCACTAAAGAAGAGAAACCATTATCTCAGCTTATCGTTTCGATTTCTCCAAGCAAATCATTTTTTCCTGAGTTGCTAATTTTATCTGCAAAATTGACTTATTTATGAGGACTATCATAATCTGCACGCGCTGGAACACAAGAGCAACTTTTTGAAATAACGTACCTTTGAGGAGTCTGGACTGGCTCCTCTTTTTTGTTGCACAAATTGTGCAGGCGGTGCTTGCACAATTATCAACCTAACATCTGCATTCCATACAATCTCGATATTGTCCTCCTGTTGTTCTGCGTTATGCTTTCTCCGTGCATTTTCGTATTATTTATTCTGCCATCTGACTTCGCCCTTGGACAGAAGCGGATAACAGATCAGCTGATCTGAATCCAGATTTTCCGCATGCATGTCAACCGCTGTGATCTGATGATTATCATAAGTCGTATAATAATAAATACCTTTTGCTGTATTACAACAGGACGTGTATATCGTGATCTCATATTTGCCTTCTGTCACCTCACAGCATCCACGCTGCTGATCTACGGATCCTAAGATATGGAAGAACTGGCTTACACTCTCATCCTCTTCTTCACCGGAGATCGAATTTAATTTTGTAAAGGCAACTTTCACAAATCTTGACTGGCTGGAAAGATCTCCAGGTATTCCCATTCCACCCATTCCTCTGCTATATGCATCAAGCTGTAATACTCCTGCAAAAGTACTCTCCGGCTGTTTTCTGGATACTCCGGCATAATTATTCAGTGCAAACATCTGACTCGGGAATGGTGGATTATTGGTAAGCACTCCTACCGGATTATCATATACATGCAGCCCATCTTTCATAGACTCAACAACGATACAGGAGTCTTTGTCTGCAATGATCCAGTGAAGCTGTGCTGTCGGCAGCTGTTCACTGAATGCTGTGCCTGTCAGTCTCATTGCTGCCAGCTTCTCTCTCGCCTCTGCTACAGTAGCACACTGTGTAAGGATCCATGGGATGAACTCGAACTGTGCCACCTGGCTGACTTCTGTTTCATCTTCCGGCAAAGCTTCTTCATATGCCGCATTGCCGACAAAATTAAGACCTGCCATTCCAAGGCCTTTTTCATTAACAGCATCATAATAAAGCGGATAACCTCCTGCAACAAATGCCATTCCGATCAAAGCATAATGGCTTTTTATCTTCCCGGCAAACCGGAAATCAAATTCGTAATTTCTTGGCGTTATCGTGATCTGTTCCCCATAGGAAAATTCATAATCAAGCGTTCTGCCCATATAAAAATCTTTTGTTTTGTAAGTTGCTGCTGTACACATATCGAACACCTCTTCTTTCTGCTATAATAGTCCTGCAAACAATCTCATAAACAACTGTCCGAGCCATAAATATGCACTCCGTCCTGTGCGGTACTTTTCGGTCACTTCCCTGCATTCATTCGAGGATTTTTCTTTACACAATAACTCCATATAATTACCGGAATCAGACAAAGCCGAAAAAAGAAAGAAGATTAGGAACCGTAATAATTCTATTCAAATTTTCTTTCTGATTCACTTCACTCTGCATGTACGGTCACCTCACTTTCCTTTTTTTTAGGCATAAACCAATAAAATATAACACAAAATGCTAAAGCAAACACAACACCAAAAACATTTTGACTCACTCTAAGACTAACCGCTCCTTGTAGTCCATATGTCTCTGCAGCAATGGCTAAAGCACCAAATGTGTTAAATACTGCCTGCCAGCCATATTGTGCTGAAAATCCTACACCGATTCCACCAAGAATTCCTATATATGCATAGATTGACGAAGGAAGCAGAAAATATAATACTGTAAAACATATAACACCTGCAATATTTCCGACAATCCTTTTACGGACTCTGTAGTGCATATCTTCCATAGACGGCAAAATCACGGACATGGCCGCAATACCAGCCCACATTGCACGTGGCATATTACAAAGTTCTGCAATGCAAAGGACAATCGGTACGCATAAAATCTGACATATCTGCCATTTTGTTCTGGAAGAAGTGATATCAAATTCTTGTATCAGATCTTTCAGATTTCTTTTATAAGTTCTGTTTTTATGATTTCGATAAAATACGAAGCAGGTAAGTGCTGCACCTAAAGCCATTCCGACTAATCGCATCTGATAGCTTTTTCCCGTAACATCATAACCATATAGCAGCAGATACCCAAGAACCAATGTAGATTGATTAAACATGGATGGATTATGGCATCCGAACAGAATCAACACAGCCAGTGCCGCAATATTTAACAGCATTCCCAATACCGGTGAAAACTGATTTGCTAAATGCGGACATACAGTCATAATTACAAAGAACAAAGCCAAAAGCATCGTAGATTGTCCGGTGTGGATCCCCAGATCCGCATTCCTAAACACCATGAGACATAATAAGACTACTACACCTACAATGCTGTTCTCATTTCCAAATAGGATGCTGAAAATACTAACAAAGAAAAAACAAAATGCCATTGTAGCAGCTATCTTCACCAGATATACCCACATATGATATAGTTTTTCTTTTAGTGTTTCACTCTTTTTCAACAGGTTTTTAGAACCTGCCTGATTTAACTGCAACTCCTGATAAAATGTCATATAAATACTCCCATCTTCTAATTTATCTTAAAACTAGATAATCTCATCTTTCTGCTTTGGCAGCTCTATAACAAATCTGCATCCACCATATTCACGGTTTTCTGCTTTGATTGTTCCTCCGGCACTATCTACAATCCGTTTTACAAGTGCAAGACCTAGGCCATTTCCTTCTGCTTTATGAGATCCATCTACCTGATAGAACTTGTCAAATATTCTGGATTTTACATCATCCTCTATTCCTGGTCCTTCATCTTCCAGAATGAACTTAACAGAATCCTGTTCTTGTTTCAGAAACATCGTAATTGTCCCCTTTGAAGGGCTGAACTTAATCGCATTATCTAAAAGATTTATCCAGATATGCATAAAAAGTCCTTCATTCGCAGTATATTTAACTTCCTCCAATTCTACCTGAAAACCAATTTCTTTTTCTGTCCATTTTGTTTCCAATGAAAGAACTGCCTGGCGGATCTGTTCATCCAGACGATTATCGTCAATAAACGCACAAACTATTCGAACGCCTGCTACATCATTGAGATATGTCTGTATTCTCGTCTGAGTTGCTTTGTACATTGGACAGCTCCGGTTTGCGGGTATGCAGCCGCCGTTCGATTGATTCGTGTAGAAGCTGAGATACAAGAGCCATTAACGGAATAAAGAAGATCATGCCAAGGACACCGAACAGTTTACCGCCCAGCAAAACCGCCAACAACGTCCAGAACGGGGATAGCCCTACACTGTTTCCCACGACGTGCGGATAGATGAACTGATTTTCAACAAACTGAGTTGCCTGATAGACGATCAAGCATAGGAGCGCCTTGTTCGGAGCCGCCAATAAAGTAAATAAAATGCCGAAAGCGCAGGAGAGAAATCCTCCAATATAAGGAACGAATGCAAAGGCGGCAGTTAAAACGGCTGTTAGCCCCGCATATGGAATCCCTGCAACAGAAAACGAAAGAAAGATCAATGTTCCAAGAATCATAACCTCGACACACTGACCAGAAAGAAACTTCGCATAGGTGTCATGTGCAAGTTTCGAAATATGGCAAATTCTATCTGCAACGGATTCCTTACAGTAGGCATACAGTGCCCGTTTGCTTTGACTGCTCAATTCACGCCATCCAATTAGCACATAGAATGTGATCACAAGTGAAATTGCAACATCAGCAATCGCAGATACCGTAGAGCCAGCAACATTGGCAACTGAGGAAATCACTGTGTTCATTTCGCTCGAAATGCTTTGCAGAATAGATTTCCAATCGAGCGCAGCAAAATGTGCCGACAGTTTCTCTGTGTCAATGCCGTATCTTTGCAATAAGCCGACCCAGTCAGGCCATTTTTCTTGAACAAGAGCAGCAATGCTTTTTACAGATGCAGTGAGCTGTGGAATCGCAATTACACACAGAAGAGCAATAATCGCAATAACACATATCAGCGTCAGTAACAGGCTTATCATGTCTATTTGCCGATCTGTAGCTTTAGTCAGCTTTCGTCGAAGCCTCTTTGCCAGTCCGCGCACGGGTACACTCAGAACAAAGGCCAGCAAAAGGCCTGATAAAATCGGAGCGAGCAAGCCAATACACGATTTTAGAAAGTTGGCAACATAGTTTAGATTGTTGAATGCCGCAAATAAGATCACCCCAAACGTGATTAGTAGAAGCGGCTTTTTGTAGGATTTATCCATGATTACATCCTCGTAAGAAATCGGTTTGTTTTATTATTGGGGAGTATCTTATAGGCAATCCACCAACCAAAGAAACAGACTGGCAATGCAGCGAGAACATCCATGATAGAATGCTGTTTCATAAAAACGGTGGAGAGACTGATACACACGGCGATTGATGTAGCAGCGATTTTCCATCCGACGCTTTGGAGCGCCTTGCAATCCCATAACCCAAACATCGCGGCAACAGAGCCTATTACATGAAGTGAGGGGCAAACATTTGTATTGGTATCGAAACTATAGAATAATTCAATAAAGCGTGTAAGTAGATTATTGCGTACAAATGCTTCTGGCCGCAAATTTTGGCAGGTTGGAAAGAACAGGTAAATCAAAACCGTGATCGTATAGGTGACTATCACAAAATACATCATACGCCGAAATGCAGGTACATCGACGAAAAAAGTATAAACCAACGTACCGATTAGAAAGACAAACCAAAATAGATACGGAATCAACGCCCATTCACAAAATGGTATTATATCATCGAGTCCACAATAGACGGGATAGTAATTTCGTTGCGGTTGCAACCGCTCAAGAAACAAAAACAGCAAGCCGAAAATTGGCCAGTAAAGCAATAGCCTGACGTGAGAAAATTCAGGTGTATTAAGTTTATGGATGCGGAACTCACGGTAATTAACTTCCGGCTTTATATGATTACTTTGCATGACTGTATATCCATTCATAGATTTTATCGGCTGCCGTACATTCCGTCTGCGACCGCATTGCCGCGCGCATTTTAGAAAGAAGCACTGGGGCATTTAGCGTTTTTATTGTGGTGTCTGCGATTGCTTTTGGCGTATTGGCTGTGACGGCCATTCCATTACGCAGAAAAAAATTCAGATTATGTGTCTCGCAGCCAGCCACTGCATCGATAAGCACCATTGGTAACTCTGCCGCCATTGCCTCAGATGTACTTAGACCTCCGGGCTTTGTCAGGAATAGGTCTGAGGCTTGCATGAGCTGCGGCACATTATTGACGGTTCCCAGAACATGAACTTGAGAATACTTTTCTGTCCTTTTTTGGAGTTTTTTGCGTAAATCATCATTTGTGCCGCATACAACACTAAGTTCTTGTTCTGTTGTGAGGCAAGGGCAGAGATACGATATAATCTCCTCCATTGGACCGCAGCCCATGCTACCGCACATCATTAAAATATGCTGATGAGCAGGAGAGATTCCGGCGTTGGCTTTTCCTGCTTCTTGTGACACACGCTGGTAGAATTGCTGCCGCACAGGGATTCCACTGGCGATCAGCTTTTGAGGTTGAAGTCCACATTGTTCAAACTCACCTAACAGCGAAGTGGACGGAATGAAATACCAGTCCAGCGCAGAATCCGCTGTGCAGGGAGCGCAGGTATAGTCTGTAGAAATGTGGCTCGTTACAAGCTGTAAGCATGGGTGCTGTCGGCGCATTTCTGTCAACGCCAAGGCTGGGAATACATGAGTACAGATAATATTATCGTAGCCTGCAGAGCGGATGTATTGATACATCCGCTCTGCGCCGGAGGAAAGTAGCTTATAGATCGGCGTTCCCTCACAAAAAATATCTTCGTGAGATTCCGCACGCTGATACCCAGCATCAAAAAGCCTTGGAGCATGGCGGTAAATTCGGGTATGCCAATTAGAAATAAACGTGGATGCTTTTTCTGAAATAAACTGCAAAGAATCTGTAATATTGCAGATTTCTCCGCGAGAGTGGTAGGCTTCCTGAACTGCTTGCGCACAGGAGTTATGCCCTGCGCCAGTGTTGCAGCTTAGAATTAGTGTTTGCATTTGAATCTCCTATTTTTTCCTTTGCTGCATAGCAAACAGCTTTTGCAGGCGTGGGCGATTATAGCGCTGGACAACAATAAACGGCAAATTACCCAGCACAATGTAGATAATCGTTATACATACCCCGCCAACACCGGACCATATTTTCAGCAGTCCAAGACCGGCGATAGACAACAGAATATGTGTCCACTCTGCCACGCAAGTTTCTTCTATCATGCGCGGCAAGTTCTCATAGTTTTCCTTTGTCAGTTTCTTTTCCGGCATGATTTTAACGAATATGCGGCTCATATCGGGGATCTTTGCCTGCCATTTCCGAACATGAAGCCGCTTCCATAGTTTTTGCTCTGCCGGGTGGCAGACCCAAGGAAAACGATCGGCGTGAAACCAATGCTTCGGGATCAAGCGCCCCACTACAAAGGAGAGAACCCCTAACGCCGCGATATATAGCAGACACATAAGAAAATGCTTCATAAAAACCTCAACATAGCGGTGCGAAAATACGAAGGACACCATCTACGACCCAGCGGCGCGAATAATGTTTCATATCATAGGGCTTTACCTCTTTACATTTTGCCTGTGTAGCGATGAAATCGTCCTTTATTGCTGCAATAATACTGGAACGATAAAAGAACGAATTGTTTTCAAAGTGGAGAAAGAGACTGCGGTAGTCCAGATTGACAGTTCCTATCGTCGCAACTTTGTCGTCTGATACAAAGCTCTTTGCATGAACGAAGCCGGGAGTATACTCATAAATCTTGATGCCGCCAGTCAGCAACACCTGATAAAAGCTCCGAGACATACGGAAAATCAGCTTCTTATCAGGGATGCCGGGCATAATGATCCGCACGTCTACACCACGTTGAGCAGCGGAAATCATTGCATCCATCAAGTCATCGCCAAGCATAAGATACGGTGTAAAAAACCATGCGTAATCCGTGCTTTGAGAAAGCAAGTCAATAAAGAGCTGATTACTGGTAGCTTCATGGTTAAGGGGCGAATCGTAGTAACTAAGCACATAACCATCAAATGTGTGCGGCGGCGCAGGATACCTTTTGGGATATGTGGGCATTGCAAGCTGTCCTGCTTCTTTTTCCAGCGAAAATGCGTTCCAAAAGGTCAAGAACATATGGGTAAAATTTTTTACTGGCTCACCAGTAATCCGAAAGCCTGTGTCCTTCCAGTGTCCATAGGGATGTTCCAAATTGATATACCGATCTGCTAAGTTGATACCTCCGCTATAAGCAACTTCGTTGTCAATAATCAGCATTTTGCGATGATCGCGATAGTTTGCAGTTCCTTTTAAGGCAAGGAAAGGATTAAAAGGAATACATGGAATGCCTTTCTTTTTCAGTTCACGGACATTACTGAAATTGAACGAAGAAATACTGCCAAGATCATCGTATATCACACGTACATCAACGCCCTGCTCCATTTTTACTTCCAGTTCGTTCACGATTGCGTCCCACATATGCCCCGGCTCAATAATGAAGTATTCTACGTAAATCGAGTTTCTTGCATTTTTCAAATCGGCAAGCATATCAGGGAACATATTATCGCCCAACGGATAGTAACGAACCTGCTCAACTGCACACATCGGATATTGCGTTTTTTCTTCCAGCCACCGCACTGTTTGCCCCATGCGTTTTTCGCCGTCAAAGGGCGCTTCTTTTATTGGAAGAGGCTGCGGATTGCAACTCTTTTGAACTTGCTGCAAGCGCCTTTTTAGAGGGCGGGCCGTCCGTTTATTTCCAAAGAGCAGATATAGTAACGCTCCTACCAAAGGTAGTGACAGAATAACCAGCAGCCAAAGCAATTTATAAGCGGTTTCATCTCTCTTTATAATAATAAATACCACCAAGAAAAACGCTGCAACGGAAAGCAGTGACACAATAATCGGTGCGTAAGGGGTCAGCCATTTCATCAACAGCAAAAGCCAGAGCGATTGTAAAGCCACCGCTGGAATAATTGTTAGAATGCGTCGAATGATTTTCCCCATATGTTTACCCTCCTCTATGCTATTTCTCCTCCGAAGATGCTTCCCAATCGCAAACTATTTGTGCCATTTCCTGTGGGGTTTCTTTATAGCCTCGTAATACCCACGCATTCATAAGCCCAAACAATCCATATGTAATAAATTGGATAAAGTAGTGCGTTTTGGCATCGGCATTAGCGACAATGGATGCCGCTTCTTGTAAATAGAAGTTTAGAATCACATATTGGCGATCAGCTGAGTAGAGCAGATCACAAATAGGACGAGTGGAAAGGCAAAATTCAAAAAACAGCCTGATGCCGTCATAACTACCAGTGGCGAAGTTGGTAGCACCGTGTTCGTCGGAAAAGCGCTTCCACAGACATGTGATTTTGAAAGACAGAACTTCATCTTTACTTTTGAAATAACGGAAATAAGTGGAGCGACCTACATCTGCCTTGGCAGTCATCTCCTCAATACTGATTTTTTCAATGGGTTTTTCTTTCATTAGTTCCAGCAACGCTGTACCCATACATTCTTTCAGATAGTCTGTTGTAGCCGTTGTCCTTCGCATAAGAAACGTCTCCTTTAATTGCGTATCATTGAAACAAGGATTGTCATTTGTTCCACTTTCGCTCGGACTATTGACAACGCCTGCTTCTGTGATATTCATAGCATCTATGATACTATCGTTTCATTTATACTATCATTTGCTATTTGCCCTGTCAAGCTAAAATGCGAGTACGACGAGCAGAAAGGAAAACTATGGGTACGATTTTTTCCCGTGTAAAACTCAGCGGAAAGCATGTGGCCGCCCTCTTGGCGCTGATGCTGCTCTCCGCTGTGACAGCCATGCTGCTGCCTACTGCCCTGGCCAGTATGATTGACATCGGAGTGGCCGGAGAAAACCGAAACACCATCCTAATCATTGCGGCGGTGATGGCAACCCTGGCCATTCTGCGGCTCTGTGTTTATTATATCTGAGCTATTCACAGTAAAGTTGGACATTTGTATTCAGCGGGAGAAAATAACCTTGACAAATCTCGTCTCAGAAGGCCATGCTTTTGCAGTATGCCAGGGAGCATCACTTCCCCAACCCAACCTTTTTCGTGGATGACGGTGTAAGCGGTGTGACCTATGACCGTCCCGGCTTTCAGGCCATGCTGGCCGAAATCGAGGCGGGACGGGTGGCCGTGGCGATCGCCAAAGACCTTTCCAGACTGGGCCGCAACTCCGCGCTGACCGGGCTTTACACCAACTTCACCTTTCCGCAGAACGGTGTTCGTTTCATCGCCATCAACGACAACTACGACACCATTGACCCTAACCGTGTGGACAACGATTTTGCGGGCATCAAAAACTGGTTCAACGAGTTCTATGCCCGGGACACCAGCCGCAAGATCAGAGCCGTCCAGAAAGCCAAGGGTGAGCGAGGCGTACCCCTGACCACCAATGTGCCCTATGGCTATGTAAAAGACCTGGAGAACCCCCGCCGCTGGGTGGTTGACCCGGTAGCCGCTGATGTGGTGAAACGCATCTTCGACCTGTGTATGAAGGGCCGTGGTCCCATGCAGATCGCCAACCAACTGAAAGCGGACAAGGTGCTAACGCCCAGCGCATACAGGGCCTTGCAGGGCATCAAGACCCCAAACAAGAAACCGGAGGACCCCTGCGACTGGCACAGCAGTACCGTTGTGGCGATTCTGGAACGGCGGGAGTACACGGGCTGTACGGTGAACTTCAAGACCTATACCAACTCCATCTGGGACAAGAAGCAGCGGGACAATCCCCTTGAGAAGCAAGCCATCTTCCCCAATACACATGAGGCCATCATCGAGGAAGCCGTGTTTGAGAAGGTACAGCAGGTGCGCCAGCAGCGGCATCGCAATACCCGTACAGGCCGAAGCAGCATCTTTTCCGGGCTGGTGTACTGTGCCGACTGCGGTGAGAAGCTGTATTAAGGGGCGACGAACAATTACCGACCGGAGGGCGCGTTCTTTGACTGTTCTCTCCATTAGAAGCACAAGGACAAGTGCGGTACTCATTACATCCGGGAAACCGTACTCAGCCACATAGTCCTGAAACACATTCAGGCTGTGACGGGCTACATTCTGCGGCATGAGGCACATTTCCGTGCAGTGATGGAGGAACAACTCCGGCTGGAAAGCAGTGAGCAGATCCGCATCCGAAGGAAACGGCTTGAACGGAACGAAAACCGCATCGCTGAACTGAAACGGCTGTTCATCCGGATTTACGAGGACAACGCCTGCGGACGGCTGAGTGATGAGCGCTTCGATATGCTGAGCCTGACCTATGAAACGGAGCAGAAGCAGTTGGAGACCGAGTGCGTAACTTTGCGACAGGAAATTGAAGTACAGGAACGACAGAACGAAAACGTTGAGAAGTTCATTCAGACGGCGCACAAGTATGTGGGCATCGATAAGCTGGACGGCTACGCTCTGCGGGAACTGGTGTCCGCCATCTATGTGGACGCACCGGACAAATCCAGCGGGAAGCGTGTGCAGCACATTCACATCCAGTACGATGGGCTGGGCTTCATCCCGCTGAATGAGCTGATGAAAGAGGAAACGGCGTGACCGAAGTCACGCCGCACCCTTTGAAAACTCAAGGTTTTCACCATTTTTTCATTTTACTGTTTTACGACCACCCGGCCAATGATGTGACCATTATGAAAGAGGGGCACCCAGAAGCGGGTACCCCTCTATTTTGGTGGGTCAGGTTGGAATTGAACCAACGATGTTTCAGATGTCACGGTTTTACAGACCGCTGCGATCGCCAACTACGCGCACTGACCCATATGGCGGAGAGCGCAGAACTCGAATCTGATATCACTTCTGATACGATCCGCTTAGCGGGCGGTCCCCGGGCCTTCCGGGTTCACTCTCCAAATATGGCTGGGGTGGCTGGACTTGAACCAACAAATGCCGGTGTCAGAGACCGGTGCCTTGACCATTTGGCGACACCCCAGTATATTGGCAGGGATAGGGCGACTCGAACACCCACGGGCGGTTTTGGGGACCGCTGTTCTTCCGGTTAAACTATACCCCTGTATGATGATGGTGATGCCTGCGGGATTTGAACCCAGCATTACAAGCTTGAGAGGCTTGCGTCCTAACCAATTAGACGAAGGCACCAGATGGAGATACGGGTCGGATTCGAACCGACGATTAACAGCTTTGCAGGCTGTCCTCTTCAATCTCTTGAGTACCGTATCATGGCTGGGATAGTTGGATTCAAACCAACAGTGGCCGGCATCAAAGGCCGGTGCCTTAGCCGCTTAGCAATATCCCAGTATTATGGAGATCCGCGCCGGACTCGAACCGGTCATTGCAGCCGTGAAAGGGCTGTGTCCTAACCATTTAGACGAGCGGACCGTATGGCAGGGAGAAGTTCTCCCTGCATATTAAGCAACCGAGTGATCGGTAATGAGGATATCATCAATACGCACATGCAGCAGTGCAGCAAGGGCGATAAGATTATCTA
Organism: Clostridium sp. DFI.5.61; assembly: GCF_024462915.1. Lineage (NCBI taxonomy): Bacteria > Bacillati > Bacillota > Clostridia > Eubacteriales > Clostridiaceae > Clostridium > Clostridium sp. DFI.5.61. Next base: position 47,657 of record NZ_JANGBZ010000003.1, on the reverse strand, counting down.
CAGTCGGCAGCGCAGTGCCGTTTTGCCACTTGTAAATGGCCTGCGGGGAATTGAAGCCGAATGCCATTTGTAGGTCATGCACCGTCAGCCCCGCTGCTTTGCGAAGCATCACAATATTGGTGCCTGTGCGAGCAAGGTTGATCGTTGGAATGTTCATTCTCAAATACACCTCCTATCTGAATTATTTGGCCTCATGGGCATGAAAAAGCCGCTTGTCTGCACTCAAGACAAGCGGCTTCAATAATTCAGAGAAGGAGATCCTGATAGACCGATTCTTTCAGGTCAACAGGTACTCAATCCGATCATATTCTTCTGCTTATCTTGATATGGGCGTGCTTCGCAAAAGCTATATTCCTCGCACTGGAAGATAGCCTGCCATTCGCTCATATAGAAGATAGCGGAAGAAATAGTCTTCATAGTTCTGCGTCCTTTCTGTAGAGATTTGTTCTTGGTTTCTGACTGTACTATACCACAACTCTTTCGGTTTGTCATTCAACTTGTGGTTAAATATCGCTGTTTTCTGGAGAGATGACACCATTCTCAACATAGTATCGGTAGCTGCCGTCGATATTGACCTTGCCCCAGTGCTTAATATCATCATTCTCTTCAAGCTCATCTGGATGGATACAAAAGTCGTCGATCTGGTCGCCATAATCCTCGTCGGCATATACCTGACAATAGTATCCGCCTTCATTAGGCTCACAATCTGGTGTTGCAGAAACATAAAGGCCCCTGTACTCCATGGTCATCGACTCCTTGTACAAAAAATGCGGTCCCAATATGTCAGAATGCACAAACCGTTTCAAGTGCAGTTTTCACCCATTACACCAGGCTACAGCCTCTTTGAATTGCTCCCATGTAATAGCTGTACCGTATTCATCATAGATGCTGAACTCGGGATTGTCGCGGAGCCATTGCTCTACAGAGAAAATGTCTCGAAACCCGTTCTCGACTCTCCAGGAAAAATGACCGGCTCTTGCTGTGCCGATCACGACGGACGCACTTTCCGGTTCCTCAATCTGAAAGAGGAACTGATTTGAGATTTTATTAAGCAGTTCATCCATGGTGTCCTCCAGGTCAGAAGTGACGGGGATTTCTTTGATCCGGTTGATGCAATCCGCCTGGATTGCGATTAGCTTTTCCTGAAGAGCAGCCACTTCTTCAACGACCTGTCGTTTCATAAATTCATATTGCGTACTCATTGTGTTTCCTCCCATGAGTCATGACTGCCGTGCACTGCCTTCAAGGCATCTCTATGCGCAACCTCTTCAACAAGATAGTCAGCCTGTGCGACCGTGGATTTTTGTTGTTAAGCTTTACATCCAGAACCGTCCGGACAGACACCCGAACGCGATGGAAACCACGCCCTGGATCATCAGGAACAGCCCCGCCAGAACGGACAGCGTCACCGCCGCAGCCAAGGGGTCCATAAAGGAGAGGAATCCAGCCGCCGCCATCAGCAGGCCGAAGGCTGTCACCCAGCCCCAACCCCGCACTCCAAACCGGCGCAGATCAAAGGAGTTTACAAATTTCGTGATGCCGGAGAACAACAGCCACATACCCAGAATATAGGGCAGAGTCATCATGGTGAACATCTGGTTGCACAGCAGGAAGATGGACAGCAGCACCGTAAGGATGCCATCCACCAAAAACCATCCGGAACCGTAAATACTGCTGCCCGCCGTGGCAAAAATGATAATATCTACCACACCGGAAAATAACATGGCCATTCCTAACAGGAAGGACAGCCCGCTCAGGGTAGCGCCGGGATGGAGCATACACGCACCACCCGCCACGATCAGCAGCACACCTGCCACGATCCACAGCACGCGGGAAACGGTTTTATTCATACATCATGCCTCCTAAGGAAAAAGAGGGGAATCCAACTTTCCTCCCGTCGATCCATTCGATCTTGTTTCGTATCCCCGCCCGGAAACCGGACGGAAATACGACGCAGGACCGCCGTTAAAAGAAACCGGCCGGGACCCGTCCTTGTGGGCCCCGGCCATTTGGTCACTCAATGGCGATAGCGGTCTGAGCAGGCACCTGCTTGACCTCGGCCTTGGGGACGAACAGCTTCAGAACGCCGTTCTCATACTTGGCCTTCACATCCTGAGGCTCCACATCCTCGCCCACATAGAAGCTGCGGCTGAGGGAACCGGCGTAACGCTCCTGGCGGATATAACGGCCCTTCTTATCCTCCTCGTCCTTGTCCAGTCCCTTGGCGGCGCTGACGGTCAGGCAGCCGTCCTGCAGCTGGATCTCTACCTCGTCCTTCTTAAAACCGGGCAGGTTCATGTCGATCTCGTAACCGTTCTCGACCTCCCGCACATCGGTGTTCATCAGGTTCTTCGCATGCTTGCCGTACAGCTCATGTTCGGCCTTCGGGAACATTGCGCTATTAAAGAAATCATCAAACAGGTTCTCACTAAAAATACTGGGTAACATAAATTGTTCCTCCATTCAATTCCCGCTCTCGGTTCCGGGAGAAGCTCCCGGTCCGGAGCTTGAGTATTTATAATTTGATTTGATTTCTTGGGGGGGATCTCTTTATCCCTCTCCCTAAGATCGTGTTCATTATAACCCCGTTTTTAGCAATGTCAATATACGAGTGCCAACGTTTACAAAATCAGCGATCTTTGTTCACACTTTCCTGCTATTTTTGAGTATTCGTTTTGTTATATTCGATTTTTCTTTGGTTTCGATTTAAATTATCGTCATTTTGTTTATAAATTAAAAACTCGCATCCCGACTTCTTTACATAGAGGGCGCCGGCTTCAGTCAAATCAACAGAGACTTCCTTGCCGGCTTCTTCCCAGGATACAGTGTAACCGGCATCCGGCGCTTCGTATAACCACCAGCCGATATTGTCATACTGGTCTTGCATAGTGTACTTCAGCAAATCGCGCAGTTCGAGCAGGTAGAGATTGTCCTTGTCGAAGGCAGGAAAACCATCGCACATTTTACTGAGGGCCTTATCGAACTCATCAATACGAGCCTCCTGCTGGCGTATCTTCTCAATCGTGCTCAAAAACAGTGCTTTTGGCAGCACAGGCAGCACTCCTTTCTTATTCATGCGCGGATAGGATTTCTTTCAGCGTTCTCGGCTCGTAGCCCATGTAAGGCATCATGCAGCCGACATTGATGGCGCGAATGGGCTTTCCTTGTTGAACATTCAGTTTCTTGTTCTCGTTGAGCTCTTTGACGCATTTCTGGAAGAATGCCTCTTCCACAGTATTATGAGTATGGGCGTAGAGAAGAATCGATCCGCGATGCTGGCCGTTCCACATCAGGATGGGATAGTGCATCAAGCAGAGCTTGTATGTCTTTCCATCAAAGGAATCGGCAATCTCCCGGTAGTCAGTGACCTCCTCAAAGAGCCGCTGATAGCGATAGTCGGACAGGTCATCGTGGTTACCGCGAAACAAAATCTTCTTGCCCTTCAACTGGGCAACCAGCGCGAGTAGTGCATTGTTCTTACCCCGCATGGCCATATCGCCCAGGATATAGACGGTATCACCGTTGTTGATCTTGGCGTTCCAACGTTCGAGGATGTACTGGTTCATCTCTTCTACCGTAGCGAACGGGCGTCCGTCGTAGTTTCTGCCTTCATCTGTCTGGTTGCGGTTGAATAGGTGCAAATCTCCAATGTAATAATTCATCCGATCCCTCCTCAGGTGATACGGTAGATCACACGGATTTGAGAGGCAGCCCGATCACCGTAGGACTGACCCGCCCGGTAAGGGAGCGCATCATTGAAGCACTCAACCTGATACTTCAGGCGCTCCACCATAGCCCGGATGTTCTCTGCGTTTGCAAAGGTGTCGTTCCAGCGATAGAGCACATACTCGTTTCGGGTAGCCTGAGGCAATTCGAGCAACTCGTGAGCGGTCAGATATTCGTTAATTTCGTCAAACTTGTGTTCTTCATAAGCTGCAATCTGGTTGCGGGTGACATAGTATTCCATCTGGTACGGGCCGTTGAGCAGCCGTTCAAAATCATCGAGATTCCCGGCTACATAGAAGCGCTCCAGTCGAAGACTATCCTCTCGGCCTTCAAAAGTGCTTGCAAGTAAAAGCTGCTGCGTGCTCTCAGCCAAGTCATCAAAGCCAATGGCCCATGCTCCGTTCACCTGATCCTCCAGCAAGCCAATAAAGTTGCGTGAAATGGTGGCGAGGTACTGATGACGCAATTTGCCGTCAATATCCTTGGTATGGAAGTCGATGTTGTACCACTTGCCCTCGTACTTGGCCTCGACCATGAAATCATAGTAGGTGCTCATGAGATATCATCTCCATTCTTTTGGTTTGGTGCATCATCCAGAAGTCCCAGCGCTTCCACAATCTCCGCCTGACGATGCATGCGGCGAAGCATGTCCTTTTCTGCCGCAACGGAGGCTTCGCGAGGGATCATAGTGTAGTCATTATGCAAGATCCGAATCTTGTCCACTTCTTTCTCGGTGTGGTAGTGGGCGAAATACCATCGCTCATAATCGAGTTTCGCCTCGATCTGCTCCAGCCATACTTCGGTAGACTTGTCCACGGTGCTCTGATCGATCATGGGCAGAAAGACCTCGGTCGGCTCATACTTCAACGGGCCGGTATGAGACAACACGATATCAATCTTCCAGTTGCGCTCGGCGAGGACGCGCTCCACCTTGGCTTTGATTTCTTCGGAAGGCTGTTCATCTGGGAACCAGCTCCAACCACGGGCCAGACGATAGTATTTATCCACGCTGTAGGCGCCGCCGATGACAATGCAGGAATTGCCATTGAAGTCATAGACCTCGCCGTCAATAGCGAACAGGATATTAGGATAAGCCGGCTGCATCCATACCTTGCCACCGTGATATTCGGCGAGCTCGTAACCGAGTGCTTCGGATGGGCGCATCTCGTGGTTGCCGTGTAGGCAGAAGAAGGTGATGGGTACCTGGGCAAGTTGGTCTTTCTTCTTTCGGTCCCTGCGGTCATTGTAGTAGTTCAGCCCTGCGTCGCCCAAGATTACAAAGGTGTTTTCCGGTTCAACCTCTCTGCGTGCGCAGAACTCGATCACGCGCTCAAATTGCCCATGGGTGTCGCCAGTCATATATACTTGGTTGCGAGGGGCCAGGATTTCCAGCAGATGGGCTCGCACTTCTTCCTCAGAATAGTATGGGCCCTCTTGTGCTTCTTCGAGCATGGCCATCAACTCTTTTGCTGCTTCTTCTCTGCCCATTTTTATTCACTCCTTTTCGTTGGCAGGAGTTTGGATACTCCCAATACCACTTACGGATGACAGGATTGCTTAACAACAGAATCAAACGAAATTGGCGCGACGATGGAGCTACCCATTGCCGCGCCTTTCTTACTTAACCCATTGCCAGCTCCTGGCTCTGGTTGTCCTTGGCAACAATCTCTTCAATCAACTTGCTGTCATGGCGCATGATGTAATCAAAGGTGTCTTTGAGGGAGAGGAAGAGACGGGGCTGTGTATGGAACTTCTTTGTGCTCCCGCGCTCGGTGACGAGATTGATATGCTCCAGCCGAACAGGCCGCAAACTCATGTCGATACGCCACTTGCCGGCTATGGTCTGCAGCGTGAAATATCGCATGTCATATTCGAAGGGCAGACAGTGCTGCGTACAGAGCTGAATCAGTGTGTCCGTAGTCTCGCCGTGTCGCTCCTTATTGGTGATAGGAATTGAGAATTTTACATCCAGCTTGGGACTGGGTCTGCAATGGCGGCAAGGAGAATAGCCGGCTCGCACAGCGTCCTGATACCGCGCAAAACCCCTGAGTTGGTTGAGCCCAGTAATCTTTGAGCAGTTTCTTGTGTGGAAGGTGCTATACCCCTTGCTTGCCCAGAAAGCAAGACCGGGTTGCGAAAGGGCCATGACGGTATTGCGCTCAGCCTCCGTCAAATCGCCGCGCTTGAAAGCTGTTTCGCGTTCTTCCTTAGCTCGCTTGAACCGACCTAGGGCCTTTCGTTCTTCGCCGTTCAGATTGCGGTTTTCCGCTTTCTGCGGCTTGTTTTGCTTTATCGGCAAAGAAATACGCTTGCGCTCTATCGGCACGGGCTTACAATGTTTACAGGGCCGGCGTCCGCTCTTCAAGCAGGTCTCATAGGATACGGTACCCTGAATGTCAAAGGATAGCAGCACATGGGAGCAGTTTCGTGTATGAAACACCTTGGACTGCTTGGAATACACATAATTGTAATCAGATCGGGTGATGGAGTCCTGGTTACGATCCCAAAGCGCATCCAGAAATTCATCATGGCAGCAGGCGCAGGGTTTATACCTCTTCCGGATCGGTGCCTTAAACGAAGTGTATGCCGGCAGGTAACGGTTATCCGGAAGCAGCTCGCAATCAGAGTGGTGCAGCAGCTGGGTTGAGGTATCGTAGAGAAGCGGAAACACCGGTGATTCTTTCAGAGCAGTGGTGTCCTTTACCCACTTCTTGGGTGGCGCCTGCAGATTTCTTTGCTGGAAATCGATGCTTTGAACGAGAGCCTGTATCGCCAAAACATCATTGATGGAACAATGTGCAGGTTCTGGCGTCGGGATATCTCTTGCCGCACAAATCTTGTAGGGACTTCCTACGGCACCTTTCTGACCGGCCAGGAACCCGTAGATGTAGTCAGAGAGGAATACTACCTTAGAGGCCCGATCACGGATCTGTGCTACCTTGGTGAACATGGTATAGAGGGCATAGGCCTCCTGGTGCCACCAGCAGAGAATGTCCTCGGGCTGTAGCCAGTGCTCAAAGGCGTCAAGTGCCGGATAGAGCGAATCTGCATTCAGAAAGTTGTCACGAGTCCAACCGGAGAAGGCCATGTGATCCCACTTCTGGAAGGTGATATCCTTGGGCCGAAAGAGTACAGAGAAGGAATCCACCGTCTGCCATTCTTCATCTACACGGATTGCCGCAAGCTGTGTTGGCCAGTGGTTTCCATGGCGATTTGTAACCCACTCCATATCGATCAGAACATACATCTCTGTCACCTCTCCTTTGTGAGACCTATCGGATTATGGCCATAGCATACAATAGAGGGTGTCCAAAAGAACGGACAGCACATATGTGTACCCTGCGGGGAGGTAGTAATTACAGTACAACGCCGTGTTTTTTTCAAAAACTATGTTGCACTTTCTCTGTTTTGGTGTCTCATATATGGGGGATCAAAATGAACATATTGCAAAAGCTGTTTCAAGGAAAATGCATTCCTGTTTCAGAGCATGGCGGGAACTCATCTTGTGAATATGAGGTAGCCGTGGAAAAACTTTGTAAGATTGCAGAAAACCTGCGACAATATGGCGTGCCGGAAGAGCTGATTTCTGCGCTTGATAAAGCGGAGAACGAGATCCTTGCATTGGAAGAGAAGCGGATGTTCCGTTTTGCGATTCGATATCGAGCAGAATTACAGCGAGAGCTTATGCGAAAGGGACAGGCCATTGCGACCTGCCCCTTTCGCTATTATGCGGTTTTCTTCTTCCGTTCCTGCTCCCGTTCAACCTGTTCATAGGAGCCGATGTACCCAAGTCTGTATTCCAGAAGAAGCGTGTGGTCGATCATACTCATGCTCTCAAGCCCTCCGACTGCGTCAATAACCCTCAGCGCCGCACGATAGCCACAATAGAAAGCGTGGCAGGCAAAGGAGTGAATGCGTTGGCCCCAAGCGCATTCCAACGAGACAACATGCTCCTTGTTTTCATCCGTCAGCTCCTCGCCCAGCTCCTTCCCCAGGCGGAGAATCTCGTCGTTGCGGGCGTAGTAGTCTACATGGCGCTGCATACCGGGCATCTCCATAAGGCATTTCATGAGGTAGCGATCGAAGCCATCCTCTGTTATCCCATTCCCACTGAAGAACAACTGGAAGCCAGAGAACAGGCCCGCTTCAAACCCATAGTGGGAGGCGTATTTGCGATTCTGCCGATAGCGCTCTTCCATCGTCTTCAACTTCTCCATTTGCTCGGAACTGAGCACTTTGGGCAACTCCAATCTTGCCGCATCATACTCGCCCTCTTCCGTTGCGAATGACTCTACTGCCCATGCATCGTACTCCTCGCAGATATATGCGTCGTAGGTGGAGTCGAGGGCACGCCTTTTCATGTTTTCCAGCATACTTGCTACGCTCATTTTTACTATCTCCTTTGTACTATATTGATACTAATCGTACCAGATAAGTACATAATAAGGGGAAGTAAGCGCAAAACTTGTCGAATCATGGGGAGTGCGCAAAAAAAGATATGCACCTACCGAAAACCGGCAGGTGCATGGCTTAGCAGATTCGTTTTATGACAGGTATCGCATTGAGTGCGATCTCCACACAAGCGTCCTCTTGGGCTTTTGTCAGGCCCATATTCTCAAGTTCCCGGCGTACTCTGCGCTCGAGGGGAAGTTCAGTTTTACCGGCGAGGTAATCCAGGGACACATCGAGTATATCCGAAATGTTGTCTAACAGAGCGTAACTGGGTCGTCTGGTACCATTTTCGATATGGCGCAGAGACTCCGTGGCAATGCCAAGCTGCTCAGAGAGTTGTTCCGCAGTCAGTTTCCTGAATTGCCTCGCAGTCCGTATTCGGTTGCCCATTACATGTAAATTGGTGCTCATTGAACATCTCCTACCTATCATTATCTTCCTTTAAGTATAGGAGATTAACGGCGACTCAAAAATGAGCAGAACAGTACGGATAATACCAAATTAGTACGATTGCGGGAATTATCGCTGACAAGAAAAAGGACGCCTTCTACCAGTATAAGCAGAAGGCATCCTCATGTTGATTGGTTATTAGATGTAGAATTCTTTCAGATCGTCCAGTCGAAGGCAGGCGAGGCGCCGCAGCTCTGTCTTATTCCCGCACCCACAATCGATATCGATCAGCCCGTTTCCATGCCAGACGGCGAAGGGACTTTCCATATCGCCACTCATGTAGCAGGTGGGCGTATGGCCGACGACTGCGATACGATCCTCGAAGTACGGAGGATCATCCGGTTTAGGCCTCCTCCAAATTCGATCATCCGGGTCATCTGACGGCATGGCATGAACCAGATGGAATTTGCGGTCGCCAACCTCAACATCAAAATGATCCGGCAGCGTACTCAGGAAATGTATGATCCTGCTTCGCTCAGCGAGCGAACATACATAGAGCAGCTCTCGATATGTATTACTTCCACCATTCTCTAGCCATAACCGTCTGCTTCCATACACACTGTTGGGGCCAAGGGTATCCAGACACATTTGCTCGTGGTTGCCTAGTAGCATGAACATGTTCGGTGTGTCCTTGATGATTTTGAGGATCTCCACGCCTCCTGGATGGCGATCTATCACATCGCCTATGATGTATAGCGTATCGTCTGAAGAGAAATTGATCAGGTCGAGCATCGCCTTGAAGCGATCCAACTCGCCATGGATGTCGGACATACAATATATCACTTGCGATGCCTCCTTCTGAAAAAGTCAAGACTTGATTTGTTTTGAAATCCCTCTATAATCGCCTGTAAAGAACACGAAAGAGGAGTAGAGAAGATGAACCAATCCGTATTGCCCGGTTTCGAGTTCCTGCTGATGGTGACAAAGGAAATTATGCAGGAGTATCCGAAAGCACAGACTGTTGGCGGACTGGATGAAATGCTCCTGAAGGTCTGTCATGAGGCAAATAACGAGTCGATATCGGATTCTGAATTCCGTGGCATGATCTACGACCTGATGCTCAGGAAAGTAGAGCTCATGGAGGATCGGATGCCAAAGGTCCAGCTTACCTAAAGATATCGCACTCGCTGTCCAATAGAACGGACATACCCTACAATACCATTTTTCCTCTTCACTATCAAGAGGTTGAAGGCCCCCGACATCGTTATGGATGCCGGGGACTTCTTGTTAGCTCACTTGCACATACTGAGTTTCGATGACTTCACTGGGAGGCACGGAAGCAAAGGGCTGTCGGGACCATGCGGGGGCCATAACAGGAAGCAGAGAGCCGGACTCGGCCAGTTCATAGGCACGCAGCATATCTTCCGCAGACAGGTTCGGGGTCCGGGTACGAGGCGGTGCAATCTTGGTCAGATCAAAGATGATCGCGCCCTGCTCAGGCCAGGGTACGCCATAGAACCGGCGCGGCGTCTTCGCGGTTTCCCAGCCCAGCTTGCTCCGGATGATGTGGGTGAGCATCCGGTTACTCACAGTCGTCCACTTTTTTTGACCTTTCAGATCATCGGCAGTGCGACCGGCCATAAAGGGCACGGCGCACTTGTCCTTCGGATCACAGGCCTGAATGGCCAGCGTGCAGCCATCCGAGCTGATCAGCAGACGAATATGCTCCGGATAGCCCAACTCAGCGGCACTCAGATTATTGAACCAGATGCTCGAGTGGGCGATGCGCGCCTCAGCGGCGCTGAAGGTGCGAAGGGTCGGGTTGACAATGCGGAATTCAGACATGCAGGCATTCATACATCAATGTCCTCCTTGAATAGTATCGGATGTAGTGAGGAGAGAATTCCCTCTCCAGTAATTTCTTCGAGAATAACAGCTTCGCGATCGGGCATAGAGATCCGGTTCTTTGCCTCACGCCACTCCTCCTTGGAGATCAGAGGCGGGTGAACATCACGCATCCGGTACCGTTCCACCTGGCCCAGATTGCGAACGCGCTTGTGAGCGAACAGGTCTACACATAGGCTCTTTTGCATAATCACATCTCCACAGTATCGGTCGTTGCCGAGAATGTAGGTGACGGAAGAGATCGTCCAGCACGGCTTCTTTCCGGTGGGAGTGGGGATACCTTCGTGCGTCAGTATCCTTGCGATCTCATATGGGGTTTTACCTCCGAGATAGAAGGCGAAGATCCGAATAACTACACCGGCTTCCTCCTCATCCACGACAAGCTTGCCATCAACATTCTGATATCCGTAGGGCTTGACCAGTTTGGGAATGCCCTTAGCAAATCGCTGTCGGATACCCCAGGCAACGCTGATGGACTTGTTGACGCTCTCGTCCTGTGCAAATGCGGCCAAAACGGTTAGGAGCAGTTCGCCATTTTGGGATAGCGTGTTGATGTTCTCTGTTTCAAAGTAGATGCCGACGGGTGGCGATAGGGCTCTCAGGTCACGGGCGTACTTGATGCAGTCCACGACATTACGGGCAAAACGGCTGACAGACTTTGTGACGATGAGGTCGATCTTGCCAGCCTTACAGTCCTCAATCATGTTGTTGAAGTCCTTGCGGTTCTTCACCGAAGTTGCTGAGATGCCTTCATCGGCATAGATGCGAACCAGCGTCCAATTCGGGTGCTTGGCAATGTACTCGTTGTAGTACTGTTGCTGGATTTCAAAACTCTCTGCCTGCATTTCGGACATCGTACTGACTCGGCAGTACGGAGCAACCCGATAGATAACATCGTCGGAATGCTGAGGAGCCATGTCCTCTCGGGCAGGCATTCGCTCTACCTGTTTCCCATCATGGAACGCCTCGCGGATCCTTTGCTTGCGATTCTCGTTTTTACTTTCCTGGGCCAAAATCGTTTTCTCCTTCCTTATGGTATCTGGAATAGAAGAAGGCGTGAGGCGGGGGCAGCTGGATCTTTCCCTGAGGGGTATAGACCCTGATCCCATGCCGGTTCAGCTTCTGGCCAATCAAGGTGTAGCCCTCAGTGCTCCTTGATAATCTGGATGGATCAACAATCAGCACGCAATCATAGGCGCCGTGTTTTCCATCTCGGATCAGCGTTTTGATGCTCTGCCGCTGCGGGTCAGTGCCACTTTCAAAAACAGTCACTTCTGCCACGACGGTAAGGCCGAGATCCTCAGCAGCCTTTCGCAGCATCTCAAGTTGGCTGTTCATGGCTATTTGGTTGGGTTCATTTGCGGTGCCGCCAATGCGGCAATATATGCAACAACAACTCATTCGCTTTCGTCCTCCAATTCATATTTCCGTACAAGACGGTAGAATGTAGATGCGCTGATCCCGAGCTGTTTATAGCACTGGACAGCGGTGATTTGGCCCTGCTTCCACTGGGGGTAGTAGGTATCCCAGCCTTCGACGGTGCATCGTGGCCGGCCAAACTTGACGCCTTTTAGGTGTGCAGCGGCAATGCCCTCTGCCTGTGCCTTAGACTTGGTATCGACCTCGAGCTGTGCTCCAAAAGAGAGCACAGCGAGGACGATATCGGTGATGACGCTGCCAAGCAGGTCCTTATATTGGGTGGTGTCGAGGATGGGGGTGTCCAGAACAACGATATCAACACCAAGAGTCTTTGTGAGAAACTCCCATTCCGCGCGGATGGCAGAGTAGTTGCGACCGAAGCGGTCGATGCTTTTGACAGCTAACACATCTCCTTTTCGCAAGATGGTGTTGCGCAGGGCCAAATAGTTGGTTCTCTCAAAGCTGCGGCCACTCTGCTTGTCCACATAGATATCACGCTCTTCGATCCCAGACTCCAGGAGTTCCAGAACCTGTCGGTCCTCATTCTGATCCGTGGTGGACACGCGAGCGTAACCAAAGCGTTTGTTACTCATATGCTCACCCCTTGGTCCGGAACATTCCCATAACGCCACCGAGCTCGGCGAGGTCATCTGCAGCAAGGCTTGATCCATTTGTCTCCGGAGCCGGAGTTTGCGCCGAGATCTGCAACTCGCCGCTGGAGATCATTTCGGTAATGATCTCCTTCACAGTGCTTGCAATCCACTCCTTGCTATGCTCATCAGCAACCTCAGGGCAGCTGGTGTAGTGTAGTATGGCGCTTACAACCAGTTCAGACATACTGCGTGGTCGCTGGCGAAGGATTTCCAGAGCACGCCGGTGCCGAAAGTCCATCTCATTGAACTGAAGGACCACACGGGCCTTTTTATTGCTGCCCATTTGCCGCCACCTCACTCTGGTAGAGGAGCTCATAGCCGCGAGCATTGGCATGAATATCCTCGATAAAAATGGGGAAAGCTACTTTGTTACCGCGTTCGATCATTCCACGCAGGAGCAAGGAACCGCCACCAGCAAAGACGCATTTACTGGTGGAGACATCAACGCCTCGCTCACGCAGGAAGTTGTAGAACTCCGTGAGGAAGTCGCTGGTCATGGTACGGATCAACTGCTGTACCTCGCCGGGAAGGACAGTGGGTTGGTTTCGGATGACCTCGTCGATATCGCAGTCTTCCAGGATCCGGGCATAGAGCGCATTACACTTGCTTGCGATACCGTTGTAGAGGGTAATGACGCCCTTCTCGAAGCTCTCTACCACTGCCAGATCCGGATGGCCGCTGCGCAGCTTCAGGACATCGATGGTAAAGCCGCCAATGTCAATGATATAGGCGACGGAATGAGCTTTCAGCGTGCCGAACTGTGTAACGGCAGCCGCAAACGCTTGGGGATAGCTGAGTACCTTGCTGACCCGGATCGAGTAGTACTTGCCGTTATACTCAAAATCTACGATCTCGCGCCGACGCAGGAAGTACTGCTCGAAACGGCTGTGCAGCTGCTCATAGTGTGCGGGAGGCAGACCCACAAGCAGAGTAATGTCAATGGGATCGAGTGTCTCGGGCACCTTGCGGCGCTCCAGCTCCTTGGCGATGGCAAAGAGGGTGAGGACATAGAAACGCTCATCCTCCGTCTTATCGCGGAGATAGGCGATGCGCTGCTCTGTCAGCGTATAGTACTTGTTGTTCCAGCAGATGTAGTCCGTTTTGAAGCCCTGGAGCCCCTCGGATACAATCAGGCCGGAAGTGAACAGCGCGTTGGGGGTCTTAATCGACTTATTGCCGTGATCGACAGAAATAATCATGGAAATTTACCTCCTTATCCGGTGAAACAAGGCGAGGCGGGAAGCCCCGCTTGATGTGTCTGTTAGTATTTACGCATAGTGTTTTCTTAGAACAACAACTACGCAAAATGTTTTTCTGCGTGTAGTTTAGTGGTCTTGCAGAAGACCTCGGAGCTTCTTGAGGGCTCCGTTGACCGACTTCAATGCAGCGTTCATATGGCAGCCTTCCCGCCTTGCAATCTCACGGATTGACATATCATCCATGAGCATACGGATGCGGCGCTGCTGGATGGGCGTCAACTGAGAAATCGCCGCATAGAGCTCTACGACCTGCTCGTCCCAGATCAGAGCGTCCTCAAGCTCGTTAAGCGTAAAGTGCTGCGGCATTTCCTCCAGATCGTCCATCGGGGTCCAGTCGCGGTGATATACTTCCTTTCGATGAATACGCTGAGTTTCGTTCTGCAGCGCACGCCATTCTTCATACAGCTCATCGCTGACAGGAATTTCCTGATAAATGCCATAGTAGTCCTTGATTTTGATTGTCTTCATGTGTTACCTCCAAGTCGTTTCATTAGTGGATGCGGACGAACGACTTGAAGGGGGCGCACGGGCCCAGTAGCTGGCTCTTGACATGGATTAGGCTCCCAATCAGGGCAACAAAAAAGCCGGCCACTCTCGTTTTGGAGAATGGTCGGCTCTTTGTTCCGGTATTGGCTGGCGCACAAGGGTATGAAAAAAGCCCCTCGGATCATAGACCCGAGAGGCTATAGGTGCTCCAGCATAATCCATTATACCGGCTGAGTCTCTACACTACAATTTCGTTTGGCTCTCAATTTCCTCCCAATTTTCTATCATGTTTTCTCTCATCTGACTGCCACATTGTCTCTCATTTGTCTCTCACGAGACTTCCACCTGAGCGGTGACGCTACCGCTTTGCTGCAGGTGCTCCCTGATGATCAGATCGGGGATTACGACACACCAGAGGCTTGCTGCATAGGCACGGATAGCGGGCTTGATGTGCCGATAGTATGTAGATGAGGAGATTCCGAGGTTGAGATATGCTTCCTCATTTGAGGTGCAGTAGACATCAAAGTACCTTGCCTGGAGAATGTTGAAATAGGTGCCTCCATTGGGCGGTGTGTCCTTCACGAGCACCAGGGCATCCTCCATAACGGACAGAAGCTGCATGGAGTGGCCCATCTCGGCAAGGCGATCGGCGATGCGTTTCCGGTCAGTGTCACGGTCATAGTCGATGGCCAGATTGATGAAGTCGGAGATGCTTTGCCGTCTACCTTCATAGCACTCTTCTTCCATCTCACCGATGCGAGAGGCAGTCCTTCGAACGGCGGGGCCGTAAATCTGGAGCAGCGCCAAGGTCTTATCAATATCCTCCTCGGTGAGGGTACTGGTGATGTCAAAGGTTTTCAAGTAGTTCTGGAATTTACTCATTATTTGTCCTTTCTGCCAGGCCTCTTTAATGGTAAAAGTTGAAGGAGCCAAGAACTTTGGCATAGGCCTTGGACTTATTGTGGAGGATGCGCTTTTTGCCGTCCGCCTTGACTTTACGATCTTTCAGGTAGAGATAGAGTGCGAAGGCTCCATTTTCCTTCACGACGATCAAGTCACCGTCATTGATCTCGGCTGCCCTCTGACAGAACAACACGCTGCCGGTGGAAATACCGTGCTCCTGATAACGATGTCCATCGGCCATAATGCAAAAACACTTTTTGGGAATCAGACCAGAAAATCCGTCGATCTGGATGGAGCCATAGCCATTGCTCAAAATGGGGTGTCTGGCTTGAGTCGTTTCAACTGCTGCGTTTATAGTCAATACCTCCTCAGTGATACATAACAGAGGGCATCTTGTATTCAACCTCCCGATGGGCAGGCATCTTCAGCCCCGTGGTGAGTGCGGCGAAATTGATGGAATGGAGGCCATAGCGGCGACGGATGTCTTCCATGGTGCGCTCCAGGATGAGGCGCTTGTTGTGCTTGGTAAAGTCTGACCAGAGATCGAGCTGGATCGGCGTGTCAGACGGGATAAGGTCGATTGCGCTGATGGTCAGAGACCGGATATTGTTGTTCCAGGTATGCTTCTTGCAGAACAGTTCAAAGCCTGCCGCTGCAATTTCCGTGTAGCTTTGCGTTGGAAATGTCAGTTTTCCTTGGTATTCCCGATGCGAGAGGGTGTTGTCGCGGACGCTGATGCGGACCCGTGTGGCAGCCAGCTTATTCTTCCGGAGCTTCAGCCCAACTTCCTGAGAAAGCTCCATGAGAACATGGCGCACTTCATCTTTCGAGAGCAAGTCATCCGTGCAGGTAATGCCGTGACCAACGCTTTTGATGGGAGGATCATAGTCGCAGGGCATCACGCGGGACTGATCAAGTCCATTGGCGAAGATCCACAGTTTCTCGCCGTTGATTCCGAGCAGTCGGACAAGCATCTGACGATCTGCTTTGGCCAGATCTCCGATGGTGTGGATCCCGTAGCACCGCAGCCTTTCTGTGGTGGCTCGTCCAACACAGAGAAGTTCCGACGCTGGCAAGGGCCAGATTTGCTCCTTGAAGGACGCTTCCGTGATTTCTGTTACGGCATCCGGTTTCTTCATATCGGATCCCAGCTTGGCGAAAATCTTATTGAAGCTGACCCCGATAGATACGGTAAGCCCTACTTCTTCCTTTACTGCCTTTCGGATCTCGTTGGCTATCTCGGCCGGTGTCTTATGTGCCAAAAGGGGCGAGCCGGTGAGCTCGATCCAACTCTCATCGATGCCGAAGGACTCCACTTCCGGGGAATACCGCAGATAGATTGCACGCACAATCCTGGAAAACTTCAGGTACTGATCCATGTGCGGAGGGACGATCGTTAATTGCGGACACTTTTGGCGCGCCTCCCAAATCACTTCACCTGTCTTCACCCCACACTGCTTTGCCAACTGATTCTTTGCAAGAACAATTCCATGACGATCCTCCGTGCTGCCGCAAACCGCAATGTACTTTCCACGCAATTCCGGATGCAGCATACATTCAATACTCGCATAGCAGTTATTGAGGTCGCTATGCAATACAACCCGACCTCCCATATTCGGTGTGCCTCCTGTCTGTGGCTTTTAAGAAAAGTTCCAATCAAGTTCCTAAAAGTTCCTATTGACAAGTTCTACTTTCCAGAATATAATGAGGCTAAAGTTCCAACCAAGTTCTAAATAGTTCCATAAAAGTTCTAACAACAAAATAGCAGGTCGAAGATAGGTTTGTCAATAGAACTTTCAAAAACTTTTCCCGATCTGCAGAAAGAGGCACAGTTATGAAAACGACTGGAGAAAAAATCAGAGAAGGCCGTGCAAACCTGGGCATTACCCAGACTGAGCTGGCCGAAAAGATTGGCGTTACGCTGCGCACGATCTCCAAATATGAAAAGCAGGGTGTGATGCCTCGTGGCGCCAATTTGCAAAAGCTGGCCGAGGTTCTTGGCGTTTCCATCGCATATCTGAGCAACGATGAGATCATAGATCCCGCTTACGGACTCGAGGAATCTCCTTACATTGAGAGTGCTCGGGCAGTCTACGGTAAGAGAGGCGCCGCTGATGTCGAGCAACTACTGACTCAGACCAGAGCCCTCTTCGCCGGTGGCGATGTACCGGAGGAAGATAAGGAACTCTTCTTCCAGGCAGTCACCGAGGCTTATTTTGCCAACAAGCAGCGTGCCAGCGAGAAGTTCACCCGCAAGGATTATAAGAAATAAGCCGGATCATCTCTGTGTGTACGGATTATTGGACACCCCTTTTGGTACCTTTATGCTGTACGATAGGCTATTCTACTTCTGAAGTGAGGTGAGTGGATTGCTGACGATGGCGATTAAACAGGAAGCAAATCGTTTGAAAATGAAATACCAGACTACCGACCCGTATGATATTTGCACGAGCATGGACATCCAGGTAATAAAGCGGCCTATGGGCGCAAGCACCCAGTCCTGCAAGGGCTTTTTCCTGGTCTCTTCTCGGTGCAAGCTGATCGTGATCAACAGTGATTTACCCGAAAGCATTCAACGGATTATCATAGCTCATGAGCTGGGACATGCTGTTCTTCACAGCGATTCGGCCATCAGCGCATTCCATGAGTTTGCGATGTTTGATGACACGGATCGTATGGAGTATGAGGCAAATGTGTTCGCTGCGGAGTTCATGCTGAGTGATGACGAGGTCATGGAGTCGCTGGAGATGCAGATGGACTTCTTCCAGATGGCCAGATGTCTGTATGTACCGCCCGAGCTGCTGGACTTCAAGCTGCGAATCTTGCAGCGGCAGGGCATCAAGATCAATGCCCCTTACATCGCACATGGGGATTTTCTCAAGCGCGATCTGGGGCAGCCTCTGAATTGAGTATGTTACCGGGGGCAGCATTTAAGGTCTATGTCAATGTTTTTGTAGAGCACACTACCGAGGGACTAATGCTTCCACGCACAATAGTCTGGGAAGATGGTCTGAAATATGACATAGACCGAGTGATTGATATTCGGCCTGCCTATGCAGCAAAGGCAGGTGGACAAGGCGACCGTTATACCATTCAGGTTAACGGAGCACGAACCTATCTATATTTTGAACGCTCCTCCAATCCGACCGACACGAAGATCGGGCGCTGGTTTGTTGAGCGCAAAGTGCCTTTGAAGGAATTTTTATGAGAACTGATGATAAAAAGCACCAATGCTGGTTGAACGAGGGTGAGACGATCCGCTCGTTCCATCCGGTGTTAGATTGTGCGCTTCGTGAGTTTGCGGACCACGACGCCTTTGTGAGCTTTATTTTTGAGATGGTTGATATTTTTTGATTTCGAGTAAGTGAGGAGGTAACAATGTATAGCGCTGCTATCCAGAGATATTTCAATGAGCACATCCATCTGCCGTATTCCTTCTTCCTGCAGCCTCAGCGTTTTATCCGACATGCACTCAAGAAGAAGGGTGCGTTCATGGCAACCGCATACAACTATGTCGAGCCCAGCGAGGCTGACAATGAAGACATTATCGAGTATCTTGCTACAGACTTCGATGTCATGGCCGGCAACACGGCTGGCCGGCTCTGCGTTTTAATGAAGCTTCCAGAGCCCACGATGCCTCTGCACTGTAAGATGATTGGTTGCTCCATCAAACGGGATGGGAGCAATCCCATCTGGCGCACGATCGAGCTGACTGAGCAAGGGACTCTGCTCCTGTGTGGTTGGGGCGAAGGCCATACACATATGACGATTTGTGAGGTGGGCTCTGAGCCCGATCAATTCATTCCTCGCTTAACGCAGGAACTGGCCACTGCTACGGCTTTTTGGCCTCATGTCACTGGTACAGGTTTCCCTGTGGCTGGACGACCTTGATGAGATATCCCAAAAACTGAATAAAGACGGAAGGATCGATCTCTGTTGAATGGGATCGATCCTTTTTCGTCTGGAAAGCAGAATTAGGTATTCTGGCACGAGTAAAGCTCCAATGGTATTCTGACTCTGTACTTATTAGATTTCATCTCCGTTATGGAGCTTCATAAGCTGTGAGCCAACACATTCTGGCATTTCTGGGCGGACAATTTGTTTCGCCGCTCTCTTTGCGCTTTGATTTGAGTTTTCGGATCAGAGCGCTCTTTTTTTGTCCAAATTCCGCATTGCGGGTTTGAGAAATATTTATTTGAAAGGTGGAACAAGCAAATGATGGAAAGCAAAGTATTCGCGGACAACTTCAGTCGTAGCTTCAGCGAGTCGGGGGACTTCTTTCAGTTCCTCAGCGCTCGGCAGGCCCGCAGCAAGTGGATGACAGCGCCGTCCAAGGAACTCCGGTTTGAGCCGGTGGAACGGGGATCCACGCTCGGAAATCTGTATATGCAGATCTACGACCACAACGGCGATGCAGATGTTCTGGAGGACACGATGGAGAATACCAGCCTCCTGTTGAAGGTAGATGGTAAGGACTACCCGGTCCGTTCCTGTGCTCTCAAGACCGTTCTGGAGCGTGCCCGCATCTCCGGTCATGCCCTCAACAAAGTCTCCAAAAGCGTATTCGCTGAGATTCTCAACTACTGCATGGGTGTTGCCTCCGGCGACAGCCTGATCAAAGTCGCAGATGAGAAGGTATCGGCAGTACACGGTGGAGATCCCAAGGACTACACGGTCATGGAGATGCTGCCCCTGTTCAAAGCGACCAATGACTTTCTCGATCGAGAGTATCCCGGTAATCGCTTCATGACCGCACACTTCGATCACTCTATCGCAACCGCTATCTGGCGCCTGGATGGTCAGGCAGACAAACTCCTTGATACATACCACCGGGAGATTGCCGCCAAAGGCCTGCGTGCCGACAAACTGGTTCCCGCACTGCGTTTCTCCACCTCCGATGTCGGCATGAGTGGAGCGAACCTCTATCCGATCTTCCTGGCCGGCGCAGAGTCCCGGATTATCCCACTGGGATATCCCATCCGCACCGAGCACAAGAACGGATCTGGCATGGAGTACTTCGAGGAGCAGCTTGGTCTGGTCTATGCGCAGTTCGAGAAAGCAGTCGATAAGCAGGTTCAGCTCATGAACATCGAGATCCGCTATCCCATTACTACCTTAATGCGGGTGCTGAAGCGGATCAAGGCGCCCAAGAAGGCTTCCTATGAGGCGATGGACTACTTTATGGCCATTCACGGTGATGCGCCCTGTACGGCGTATGACCTGTTCATGCAGATGAGCGATGTTATCTTCTCTGCCCAGTGTGACGGCGCATCCGGTATGCGCATTGCACAGCTTGAGGAGATCGTCAGCCGGGCGCTGAATGTGAACTGGCACGAGTATGATCACCCTGGCGACTTCAAGTGGTGATTGTGATGGCCAAAGCTGTTTACTACCCGAAGGGTGAGAGGCAAAAGACCATCATCAAGCTTTTGAACTCTCTGGAAGGGCGCTATTCCAGGTGGGATATTTGGCAGGATTTCATTGTCCTGTCTGCCGTCAGCATTGCCAATGCTTTCGGTGGCCCATACAGAGAGCAACGCGAAGCGATGTATCTGGAGCGTAGCAAAAAATACTCAACCTCCGAGCTGGAAGTCTTAGCGCAGATGCTCGCCGAAGTTGTCGATGAGATGGAGCAAAATCCAGATCAGGATATGCTTGGCGAGCTGTTCATGGCATTGGGCCTTGCGAATGAGTGGAAGGGGCAGTTCTTTACACCCTATGACATCTGCAGAGCGATGGCAGCCATGAATCTGGGTGAGGATCTGAAAAGTCAGATAGAGGAAAAAGGCTGGGTATCTGTGAGTGATCCCGCCTGTGGGGCCGGCGCATTACTGCTTGCCTTCGCAAACGAGTGCAAAAGGAACCACATCAACTATCAGACTTCCGTTTTCTTTGCCGCGCAAGACATTGACTTCTTGGCGGGCTGCATGTGCTACATCCAGATGAGCCTACTCGGCTGTCCCGGCTATGTGGTCATTGACGATTCCATCCTCCATCCGGCGCAGAGCTACGATGAGGACGGACTTATCCCCAAGAACAGCCCCAATGTCTGGCTCACCCCGATGTATTTCAGGGATGTCTGGCATTGGCGGAGAATTTTCGCACAGCTGGACCTAATTACTCAGACAAAGGAGAGAACGCATGGAAAACCTGACATGTAAGGGACTGAGTGCCGCTCATCGGAGAATGCTGATCAAATGCATTACCGAAGAGATTGGCAGCATTCCTGAACCGGTGGAAATCGAGTTCATGGAGCCCATTCGACGGAAACAGTATTCATCGCTATGGTACGGCGGCCAGATCGCTGCCATTCGGGTTCACGGTTGCGTTTTTGAGGTCCATGCATTAGGCGATGTCTACGCATGGCTCTATGACAAGAGCGACCGCGATCGCGAACTGCTCTATGTGAAGGACAAGAACAACTCCGGCCGATTTGGATCGGATATCCAGCCTTATCTCAAGACTGACCGTGCTTTGGTAGCAGCAATCTGCAGGAAGCACAATCGGTATTGGATCGATATGGAGCACAACAACTGGTGGGAATGTTTCGTCCGTACCCCCGATGGCGAGAGGCACGATCTCATGTGGGTGCTTGACAGCGACCACATTTTTGCTGGAATCGGTGAGGTGTTCTATCACATGGACGCAGTTCTGAAGGATCTCGGTGTCCCAGCGGGAAACGAGGCTTCGGAGGTGTCATCATGAGCAGTTTTCGAATTCCCTTGGTTTGGCAGATGTACGGGCATGTGAATGTAGAGGCTGATACCCTGGACGACGCTATCAAATACGCCTTGGGACCGGATTGTCCGCTTCCTGAAGGCGAGTATGTAGATGACTCGATCCAGGTGGACGATCTGGTTTTGAACCAGGAGGCAACCCATGAAAGCCATCAATGAGCACTTTGAAGTTGGGCAGCAATACTATGCTCTCGTCAGTAAAGAGGTGCTGGTGGTGTCTGAAGTTTTGCAGCCTGGAATGTACCCGTCAGGCTCCGGAGGATACCATATGCTCCGGTCGCCGATGGTTCGGTTCAGAAGTGAGAAGGCTGGCTTAGTGCATACCTGCAGCCTTGAGCTGGCCAAGCATCTGCTGCTTGCCAAGCGACAGACAGCAAAAGAAAAAGGAGTTGGTTGATCGTGAATAAGGCACGACGCTTCGTCATTGAGACTCCGCTTGGAAAGCTTGAGGTCTATGCCAAGCACGATAAGAGCGATTGTGCGGCTGACTATCCCGGCGTCTTTATCGACTTTGTACGCGAGGATGGCGCCACGGTCGTGCTGGCTTGTGTGGAGTATGATCCGGACAAAGATTTGCTCCAGACAGTCGTCTATGGCGATTGCGCATCGGACGAGCCAACAGCGATTGCTGAACACTACAACACTGATTTTGAAGATTGAGGAGGATCGATTATGCCTAATTGGGCGTTTGGAAATGTTAAGGTGACTGGTACTCGCGAGGGTGTCAAGTCTTTTGTGGAGCGTTTCATCAGCAGCGATGATCAATCAACTGTCCCCGGAAAGCGGTTTTTTGCCCGGAGCTTTTCCGAGCAGATGCGAGAGCAGAGCGTCAAGGATGCCATGGAAGAATTCGAAGGGAAAGCAGATAACGAAACTGCTGAGCATTCCTTCCTCATCATGTTTGCCTGGTCTGTTTGGTCCTGCATGATCGAAGGCTACCCCCAGCGAAATGATGCCGAGTGCATCACGCTGAGTGAGGCCTGTATGGAGGATCATGTAGCTGTTGAAATCCGCTCTACGGAGACCGGAATGTGCTTTGAGGAACATGTCACCTGCGACGAGGATGGCAATCTCAACCATGCTGAACGAGACCTGAGCCGCTGCAAGTGTCGCAACTGCGGCGAGATCAGCCTCTTCGGATCCTTTGAGGATCTGGACGATGCTGAGTGCTCGGAATGCGGTGAACGTGGTTTCGACCGTTGTGAGGAGGAGTGAATTATGGCTCTGAATTTGAATTACAAACCCAATAAGCTGGTCGATATCACCACCCTCACTGAGGATCAGTGGTTGGACTGGCGGCGCAAAGGGATTGGCGGCAGCGATGTAGCTGTCGCCCTTAATTCCTCTCCGTATCGCACGGCCAGAGAGCTCTACTATGACAAGATCGGAGTGGTCATGGCAGATGAAGGCCCGGATAAGAGCATCACTTTCCAAATTGGGCATCTACTCGAGGATGTGGTGGCTCAGATCTTCGCCAAGAAGACCGGCCTGTCTGTCTTTGAAGACCACTGGATGTACCAGCATCCTATTTTCCCGTTCCTGATTGCCGATGTAGACCGGTTCGTTATGCTTCCGGATGGTCGAAAGGCCATCCTCGAATGCAAAACCGCGCACTATGATATGCAGTTCAAGTGGGCGAATGGCTCTGTGCCACGCCATTATGAGCTGCAGGTGCGACACTACATGGCCGTCATGAACATCGATGTCGCCTTTATCGCATGCCTGTTTTCCAACAATGAGAACGACTTCGTATGGCAGAAGATTGAGCGCGACCTCGATGAGGAGGAGAATACGATTATGGAGCTGGAGGCGTTCTGGCGCAATCATGTTCTGGCTCGTGTGGAACCGCCTCTGGTAGAAAAGCCGGATGCAGTGCTGGAGTCCCTTCGTCGTTATTTCGGGCCGGCCGATAAGTCTGAGCCGAGTGTTGATTTGGACTGCAAGTTCCTTGGCAGCCTGAAAGAAATTCTGAACCTGAAGGAGGAAAAGAAGGTGATCGATGCGCAGTCCAAAGCATTGGAGACACGCATCAAGTCGCTCTACGCCCCCATTGTCGAGCAAATGGGGACTGCCTGTAAGGCGTCCTGTGAGCACGGCAGTGAGTGCTTCAGAGTAACCTACAATCCTCAATACAGGGAAGGGATCAACAAGGACAGGCTGTCAGCGCTGAGAGCCCAGTATCCGGAAATCTACGACGAGTTCGTCGATCAGACAGAATTGAGAATTTTCAAGGTGGTCAAGACGGCCATCGCATAAGGAGTGATCGAATGCTATGTCGATATGAGCGCACCATCTTCAAGTCGGATAAGGGCTTCTGCATCTTCTCCTACAGCACCGAGGATCAGTCGGTTCCCAGGGAAGCGCATAACCGATCGTTCTACCACGACGATAAGATCCACTTCACGGCAATCGGCTATCACCTTGTAGCCTCAAATGCCGTGGAAGTAGAACTTGATGGCACCTGGGAGAACTCGAAACATGGTCTTCAGCTATCGGTCTCAATGTGTAAGGAGATTGTTCCTACAAATCAGGCTGGTATCCTCGCATACCTGAGTAGTGGTGTGATTAAGGGCGTTGGCCCGGAGATTGCCAAAGCCATTGTTGCAAGGTTTGGGGATAAGACCATGGAGGTGCTGGACAAGGAGCCACAGAAGCTGCTGAGCATCAAGGGAATCGCCCAGAGGAAGCTCAAGGCCATCATCGCCTCCTATGAGGAGACAAAGGCCCTGAGCGACCTTATGATCTACTTGGCGCCGTTTGGTGTTTCAATGAAGAAGGCTGCGATGATCAAAGAAGAGTTCGGCGACAACAGCCTGAAGATCGTGAAGTCGGATCCCTTCCAGCTTTGTAAGATCAAAGGGTTTGGCTTTATGACCGTGGACTCGATTGCCCGCAAAACCAAGGTAAGCCTAAAGCATCCTATGCGATACTCCGGCGCAATCAATTATGTGCTGGATGAGGCCAGGGTATCTGGGCATCTCTTTCTCACCGTTGATGAGACCGTGGGTCAGTGCTATGACCTGCTCAACTCGGATTGTGAAGAAGAGGTGGTCTCCGAGGAGGAGATCCGACAGGCCATCACCAATGAGCGTGTTGAGTCCCGTGTCTATGTTGAGGGATCTCGTGTGTACCTGAGCTATGAGCGTATGTGTGAGGTCAAAGCTGCTAAGCGGATTGTGTCCATGCTCCTCCAGGAAGGGTTCGATGAGATCCGTGACCTGGATGAAAAGATCGATCGGGCGGAAAAAAACTTGCATCAGAGGCTGGCCCCTTCTCAGCGCAATGCTGTGAAGCTGTGCTTGTCCTATCCCATAACCATCATGACTGGTGGACCGGGCAGCGGCAAGACGACGACGCTAAGGTTTATCTTAGACATCTACCAGGCAGCGTTCCCGTCAAACGAGATCCTTTTGGCTGCACCCACCGGTAGAGCCAGCCGGCGAATGTCGGAGCAAACGGGCAAATATGCCTCCACGCTTCACTCTGCTCTTGGTCTGGTCACCGAAGAGGATAGTCCACTCAACGATACGGAAATGCTTTCTGCAGATCTTATCGTGGTGGATGAGTTCTCTATGGTGGATATGCGCCTTGCGTATGTGCTGCTGGAGCGAATCAAGCCAGGAGCCCAACTGATCATCGTAGGTGATGCTGACCAGCTTCCATCTGTCGGTGCTGGCAATGTGTTACGGGAGATGATCCGTAGCGAGAAGGTGCCAACGGCAGTTTTGGAAACGGTATTCCGGCAGGCATCCAATAGTCGGATCATCACCAACGCCCATGCAATCAACCATAATGACACACATCTTCAGTATGGAGATGACTTTCAGATGCTCGAAGTGCAAAACTCGGAAGATGCAGCGCAGCTGGTCATAAAAAACTATCTGCGTGAAGTTGCAATTCATGGCATAGAGAATGTTCAGATCCTATCGCCGTTTCGGAAGCGTGGCGCTGTGGCGTCCAATGCATTGAACGAGACATTACGGGATCTCGTCAACCCTCCGAACAACCTGAAAAAGGAAGTGAAGTGCGGTGGCAGGGTCTTCCGTGTAGGTGATCGCATAATGCAAACCGTAAACAGGATCAATGTGTCGAATGGCGATGTGGGAATTATAAGTGACATGGAGAAAGAGGATGATGAAACCATCGTCTGCGTCAAGCTCTTGGACGGGCGTGAACTGCGATATACGCAGGAAATGCTGGAGGATCTCGAGTTCTCCTACTGTACGACCATCCATAAGAGCCAAGGGCAAGAGTATCCGGTCATCATCGTTCCTCTTCTGAAGGAGCACTATATCATGTTGCGGCGAAACCTGCTCTATACAGCGGTGACCAGAGCCAAGGCAAAGGTCATTCTGATTGGGCAGAAACAAGCCGTATTTATTGCGATCCACAAATGTGATGTGGGTCAACGGAACACCGTCCTCGCTGATCGAATCGTGGCCTACTACAACCGCGAGCTCAGCAATCGAGTGACTTGATTTTTGGGAAGCGGGGTGGTCAGAAGCCGCCTCGTTTCTACATTTATTATGAAGGGAAGACTCAACATGAGTGAATTGAACACGAACGCGATCCCGGCCATCAATGCCGTTGAAGGATTTAACCCTGCTGACTTTGTGCGTAACACCGTTGGAGAAGAAGGTGAAAGCGATCTCTATTTGGATGTCAAGTACCGACTCCTCTGGTTCCGGCTGCGCTGCCCGAACGGCAAGATCGATCCGGAGCTTGTTCATCTAGACGAGAAGAGCGCTGTTGTCTGCTGCAAGGTCTACGCAGACAAGGCTGACCCTGCTGACCAGTTCATTGGGAAAGCCTACTCTCAGCGCTTTCCTACTGAGGAACGTTTTGGAGATCGCTTCCTGGAGATTGCAGAAACGGTGGCAAAAGGGCGCGCGCTGGCCGATGCCGGCTATGGTACGCAGTTCTGCATGAATGGAGAAACCCTGGCGAGTATCATCGCTGACGCTCCCATCAAAATGCCGCCTGATGAAGACGCCGGACATCCGGGAAATGTAGCGGCCAGCTTTACTGCGCAGCCGATGCCTCCTGCAGTTCCGGCTCAGAGTTCTCCAGTGTCTCAGCCACCTCAGCAGACGCAACCTCAGACACCCGCACAGCAGCCGAAAGCAGCTGCGCCTGAACCGCCCAAGACGGTTGATGAGTATATGAGAGTCATGACCATCGAGCAGGCCAAGGCCGTTAAGGTTGATTTCGGCCGCTTTAACGGTTGGACCCTGGGCGATATTGCCATGAAGAACCCCGGAGATTTGGCGTGGTATGTGAAGAACTATTCTGGCCATAACCTTGCACTCAAGGCAGGTGCCACAAAGCTGCTGGAAGCTGTTGGTCAGATGGCCAGCTGATTGGGCCCCTCACCGAGGGAGGTGATTGATGATGGGCAGAAAACCAGATCTGCCATGTGACATCGAACAGGTAGTTGATTTGCTTGGAATTGAAGTGATCAGAGATACCGGCACGCAACTACATTGTAGGTGTCCATTCTGTGCAGATCGAAAAGCTCATATGAATGTGAAGATCCGAGACAATGTGTTTCGGTGCAACCGCTGCGGCAAAGGTGGGGGCATCCTCCACCTTTACGCAGAGTTTTGCGAAGTCACCCTCCATACGGCCTATGAGGAGCTTTGTAAGATATTCGGTCCCGACAGAAATGAAAAACCGCGCGAGTATAAGAGAAGGCGGAAGATAATTGAGACAGCGGAACTGCCGATAGCCTCAGCTGAGGTGCGAGATAACACCTATTCAAATCTGCTCTCACTTTTGACCCTGTGCCCCACACATCAAGCATCGCTGAAGGAACGAGGCCTGACCCGAGATGAGATTGACTGGCTTGGCTATCGAACAACCCCCACGACACGCCTGAGACGGATCGTGACTGAGTTGCTGGAGCGCGGTTGTGTCCTTGATGGTGTTCCTGGTTTCTATTGCCAGAAAGATACCGGGCAGTGGACGCTCGACATCAGAGGTTCTGGAATCATGCTTCCGGATCGAAATCTTAATGGGCAAATTGAGGCCATTCAGGTTCGACTCGATAAGGTTTATAACCAGAAGTTCTATAACCTAACGAGCATCGATCAGTACTATGGGACACAGTCCAAGTGCTGTCCACATTATGTCGGGGTTCACGAAGGCGACGAGGTAGTCTGTCTCACAGAAGGCGTGATGAAGGCAGATATTGCCTACAGTTTTGCACTTGGCACCTCATATGAAAGTGGTTTTGTCGGCCTTACCGGAGTGCCAAGCTATTCCCAGTTCGAGCGTGCGCTTGAAGAGCTTAACTCTATCGGCGTGGTACGAATCAACATTATGGTTGACTCGGACTACCAGGTCAAAGAAGAGGTCCGAAAGGCGCGTGATCGCTATATCGAAATGGGGGTTGCTGCTGGCTTTGAGGTGGCTCCGATTACCTGGACACAAAAGCGGAAAGGCGTAGATGATCTCTATAAGCACCTTTTCCGGAACAAATGATTATGACTTGGGCTGCAGCATTTTAGCTGCAGCCCTCTGCGTATGAGGAGAATCTATATGGTTCCTATTGAAAACCAAGAGCGACCGAACATCAAGTCAGTCTATACCTGTTCGAACTGTGAGAAGGCTCTGTTTGATGGCGATGATGACCATCCGAGATGGAACTTCTGCCCCATGTGCGGCCAGGAGATTGAGTGGGATAAATCTGCAAAGGTCGTTTGGAAAGAAAAAAACTGTAATGTCTGTGGCGGTTGGCTTGTTAAGCGCCACCCTGCAGGTTTTTGGTATGCCTCAAGCGACTATATTGGGATGGATACCTGCTACACCTGTTGGCTCGAGGAGTGCCTTACGACCAACTGCCTTGGCTGTAAGCGAGGGAACTATCCGGACTGCAAGTGGATTGATTTGAAAAAGTCTTATCAGGAGGAAGACAAATGAGCGTTGAGATCTATATTGATGACTTGAAGCCTGACATTCAAAGACAGGTATTGGAAGAGCTGGGGCTCGAAACTGCAGAAGATGGGAATTATGATATTATCCCTCTTTTCAGCGTAGAGAGACCGGAATGATTTTTGGGCAGATCACAAATTTTTAGTAGAGGGGGGTGGTCAAACACACCCTCATTTCTACATTCATTATGAGGAGTGAACTGCTGGAATAATCCAAATAATACTAGGGATAATATCCCAAGGAGGTGCTATCGGTATTATGGAAGAACCTAAGATTACTTCTGGTACAGTGCCATATATCGCATCTGAAATCCCTGATGATCCAAGAGATATCACACCCGAGCAGTGGGAAGCGATGAAGGCGGTTGATATTCGGACAGTAGACAAGTCTCAGCTTGTAGACTTGAGCACCGTTCACATTGATGAATCCTTGCCTGTGCGTGAAAGAGTGCTCAGTTATCTGAAGCAAGTGAAGAATCCATACTGTGTCCGAGTGGGCAACTTTGCTGTCAAGGTGAAATACAAAGAGGACGGGCCATCCTTTGAGGAAGTGTTCAAGCATCTGCTGCAGCAGCAGAGCATGATGTAATTCTTGCCAGGTCCGTTTTTCATCTGGATAAAGGGCCATAGATGTGGTATAATAGCCTCGGACTAAATCAAGCATACTCACTCCTTAGGCAGACAGACCACGCCAAAGGAGTGAGATTATGCAGAATAATGCGAATGAGATGGCTGTGTTTAATACCGCCATCTATGTGCGTCTTTCCAAGGAAGACATCGTTGCGGCGCAATCTGGCCGTGAGAGCAACAGCATTACCAACCAGAAGCAGCTTATTCTGGACTTTCTGAAGGATAAGCCTGAATTTAATATTGTCTCCATTCGTATAGACGATGGATATACAGGGACGAATTTTGACCGTCCAGCCTTTCAGCGCATGCTGAACGATATTAAGGCTGGACGGATCAATTGCGTGGTCGTAAAAGACCTGTCCCGTTTCGGAAGAGAGTATATCAATTCCGGAAAGTATATCCACCGTCTATTTCCTGTTTTAGGGGTGCGCTTGATCGCTATCAATGACAACATCGACACGATTACCCGTGACGAGAGTAGCGAGTTTAGCATCACGCTCAAGAACTTGATGAATGACAACTACAGCCGTGACATCTCAGTAAAGGTCAGAAGCCAGCTGCAGGTGAAGCGGAAACATGGTGACTTTATTTGTCCGTTTGCACCGTATGGGTACCAGAAGTGCGAGGGAAACCACAATCGAATTGAGCCCGATCCCTATGCTGCCACAGTTGTCCAGGATATTTTCAACTGGAAAATTCAAGGCATGACGAACAATGGCATAGCAATTCGGCTTGCAGAGAGCGGAATTCTTGCGCCGCTGGAGTATAAGCGCCACAAGGGAGAGCCGTTATTCTCCGGCTTCAAAATGAAGGAACGGTGCGAATGGACAGCGCAGGCAGTTGCCCGGATACTCACCAACCCGATCTATATTGGAACCCTCCGCCAAGGCCTTCGCCGTAGACCAAACTATAAAATCAAGAAATCAATACCAACAGAAGAAAACGAGTGGGTTGTGATCCACGACGCCCATGAGCCT
The DNA here is from genome assembly GCF_024462915.1 of Clostridium sp. DFI.5.61. Lineage (NCBI taxonomy): Bacteria > Bacillati > Bacillota > Clostridia > Eubacteriales > Clostridiaceae > Clostridium > Clostridium sp. DFI.5.61. The sequence goes on along the minus strand of NZ_JANGBZ010000003.1, from coordinate 17,188 downwards.
GTTGTCACGAAGAGGACATTCTATCTTGCTCAAAAAGCTCTTCTGATAGATACGCGAGCAGCACCACGAGCAACGACAGTTTATCCGCTATCCGGCTTGTTGGAATGCGGAGAATGCGGGAACGCAGTTACTCGAAGCACAATTAACAACGGATATAAGTTATACAGCTATTTCCGCTGTAGCGTGCGCACGAAAGAGAATCGCTGTGAACTCAAGCAGGTACCAGAGGCACAGGTTGAGGCAGCTGTCCTTCAGCTATTGCAAGAGCATATCAGCGCGGTGGTTGAGCTCGACCGGTGTCTATCTGAAATTCAGCAGGTGCCATATCAGAAAATCAATGTTGCCAAGTGTGAGCAGCGCAGAGAAAAACTTGCGGCAGAAATCGCTCGTTATCGCGATCTGAAGGCATCTCTCTATGAAGATATGAAAGAAGGACTCATTTCGAAGACTGACTTCTGTGACATCAGAGGTCAGTATGATGCAAGAATTGCCGATGCGCTGATTGCTCAGGAGCAGATCGACCGAGAACTCAGTATCTATCTCTCGGGCGAACAGTCCCCGAACAACTGGATGAAGACATTTACCGAACATCGAGGATTGAAATCACTCACGCGGGCAGTTGTTCTGGAGTGCATTGAAAAAGTTGTTATTCACAAAGACGAAAAGTTGGAAATCATCTTTGAGCATTCCGAGGACTATGCCCGTTTGGTGAGCAGCCTGCAGGAATATGCCGCGCGTGGAATACTAGGGGAGGCGATGTAAGCATGGCAAGAAAGAGCAGAAAAAATGTCCAAGCCACACCCGCAGTTGTTGTAGGCCCCGTCCAGTACAAGGTAGCGCTCTATGCCAGAATCTCGGTTGAGAACGAACAAAAGCGAGAAGCAGACACCATAGGTAATCAGATTGCGTTGCTGAAGGACTTTGTTTCCCAGCATCAGGATTTAGTTGTCTTTGACCTCTATTGTGATGACGATATCTCGGGAGTTAGCTTTGTGCGCCCGGAATTCGCTCGAATGATGAATGACATCCGAGCTGGCAAGGTGACCTGTGTGATTGTCAAAGACTTGTCTCGTCTGGGGCGAAATATGATTGAGAGCGGTGAATATATTGAGCAGATCTTTCCGAGAATGGGTGTGCGCTTTATCTCCGTTACCGATCGCTTTGACTCATTGCGGGATGATGCCGACATTTCAATCCAACTGAAAAATTTTGCAAACGAGGCATATGCGAGAGACATTTCCAAGAAAATTCGGGCGGTGAAACGGACGCAGCAGCTTGCTGGTAAGTGGACCACTGGCACTCCGCCATATGGATATATGTTAGATCCGGATGACAAGTACCACCTATTTCCTGATCCGCAAACGGGGCCAATCGTTCTTGTCATTTTCCGTATGGTGGCAGAGAATCATACTCTCCACTTCATAGCGAAAACTCTGAATGAGCAAGGGGTGCCCAGTCCCGGACGCTATCTGTACGATATTGGTTTGCGGAAGACGGAGAAGTTCAAAAATGCCATCTGGTATCTGCAAACGATCAAGAAAATTCTTGTCGATCCGGTCTATCTTGGTTGGATTGTGTCCGGAAAGTACAGAAGCCAGCTGTGCGAGCGGGGGACAAAGACTACAGTTAAAACGCCCGAAGAGGAATGGATTATCAATAAAGGTATGCATGAACCCATTGTTTCCAAAGAGCTTTTTGATAAGGTTCAGGACATCCTCTCGGCTAGGCAAAGTGAACAGGGCCTTGCGACTATCTACGATTCCAAGAGTAAACGAAGAAGTATGTTCAAAGGAATTCTTCGTTGCGGAGAATGTGGTCGCAGTATGTACTTGCGCAGTAAATCTAATCGCGGTTATTACTATTATTGCACTCTCCATGAGAATTACAATGCCACCATTTGTCCCAAGAAAGCGGTCAAACAGGAGGATGTAGAGTCCCTTGCCCTGCGGCTTATCCAAACTCAGATAAGAGCATTCTCCGATGCCCAGAGACTGATTGCCAACTTGAATGCTACGCCTTCTTCGCAGACCCGCTATCAGATATATGAAACCCAGATTGATGATGCAAAGAGAAAAATTGAAAAGTTCAATCAGCTGAAGGCAGCCCTGTATGGCGATTTTGCAGATGGGCTTCTGAGCCATCAAGATTACACAGATCTGAGCGAGGACTACTCTAGGAGGGCGGATGATTTGAGGATCTTTATTGCTGAATTGGAGAAGGAAAAGGAAAAGTACTCAGTGGGATTTGGCAGCAAAATGCAGTGGGCACTGTTGATTGAAAAGTATAAGGATCAGGAGTCCCTTGACGCTGAAATGGCAGCAGCCTTCATTGAGACGCTTACCTTGTTTAACGATGGCCATGTTGAAGTGGCATTCCGCCATCGTGATGAGATTGAACAGGTTCTCTATGTCGCTGCGACCCGAGGAAAGGAGGCGGTGAGATATGCCGGATAAGGTGCTGGCGTTTTATATTCGTTTGTCGAGTGAAGACCGAGATCTCAAAACAAATGCATTGAAGAATGAGAGTAACAGTGTTTTCAACCAAAGGCGGTTACTCCAGGATTACTATGATACACATGAATCGCTCCATGGTTATAAAGTGATTGTGTTCTGCGATGACGGTGTCACGGGAACACATTTTGACAGGCCAAAGTTCGATGAGCTAATTGAGATGGCTCGCAATCAGGAAATTCATTGCATTATGGTGAAGGACCTATCTCGTTTCGGAAGAAACTTTCTTGAGATGGGAAACTACCTCGAACTGATCCTGCCTCTTTATGGGGTCCGCTTTATCTCTATCAATGATGCCTTTGATAGTGATGACTACTTAGGTGTCACGGGCGGACTTGAGTTAGCCCTCCGCAATCTCATCAATAATATGTATAGCCGAGATCTATCAACCAAGGTGCGCTCAGCTTTTCGTACCCGCAATCTGCGTGGTGAATACTGGGGAGGAAACGGCTTCTATGGCTACCAAGTCCATCCTCATAACAAAAAGAGATTGATCGTAGATGAGCAGGTTCGTGACATCATTGTCATGATTTTCGAGTCCTGCGTTGCAGGCATGACCACGAGCGAGATCGCTCAAATGCTGAATGATATGGGCATTCCATCCCCGTTAGAGCATAAACGGCGAAATGGCGGGTTTTATAATGGGGTGGTCAAGGAAGAGACTGGAATCTGGCTCAAGGGGGCTGTTCGAAAGATTTTGACTGATGAACGCTATACCGGTAAGATGATTACCAATACTCGAGAGACAGAAGAAGTAGGAAAGCCTAAGATGCGATCATTGCCCCGAGATCAATGGATCATAGTGCCAGGTACACATGAAGCAATCATTTCGGAGGAGTTGTTCCGAACGGCACAGAATGCGCTCCAAGGGCGTATTCGGAATGTTAACAAGAATACTGCCGGAAACCGAGCCAACAATCTGTTTGTTTGTGGCTGCTGCGGGAGGAAGCTCCGAAAGAATCCAGCAAAGGAACCACACCTTGTTTGCCCGAAAAATGACAGTATTAAGGGTGCTGAGTGTGCGGGTCTCTTTGTCAATCAGGCCCAAATTGAGCAAGCTGTTCTTCAGATGCTGCGGGAACAAAGTAGGAGCTTCCTTGAGCAGCATTGTTTGATGCAGGCATGCATTGACAAAAAGCTTTCAAGTATTCAAACGGAGCTTGATGCTAACACCAATATGACAAGACGGCTCCAAAGTAGAAAGGCTGAACTATATGAGCAATACCGAGCGGGTCGCATAAGCAGAGAGAAATTTGCTGATATCCAGAAGACAGATTCAGAGAAGCTGGCAAGACTCTCAAGTAGAGCTGAAGAGATCAAGCGGCTTCTGGTAGAGCACTATGAGTCTCGAGGTAATCTTGCGGCGGGAAAAAGAACAGCAGATCAGATCATCCTGCTTAAAGACTATGATCCGGAAATAATTAGAAATTTTGTAGAGCGGGTTCGTGTGTACCCTTCAGGAGAGATTGAGATAGATATGCGTACTTCGAGCGGGTTTGAATTTGTAACGGCAAGCTAAAACAATAAGCGCCCCCCACTTTGGAGGCAGCTGAAAAAATTCCGAAAAAACTGTATGTCTATCTTGACACAACCAGAGGGGCTGATCACCGGCACAGCGGCTAAGCTGTTCGTAGTGGCGGGGCCAGTGCTGGTGTTCGGAATCAGTGCATCGGTGCTTTACGGACTGATCTTGTGCATCTTCCGCGGATAATATCAGCAGACGCCGTCCCAATCGAGGGACGGCGTCTGCTGTGTGCGCAAAAGAAATTTTTGACAGTTCGGGAAGAGAACTCCCTGTAAAAAATGGAGGTCCCTGCGCCTGAGGCATTTCCGCATTTTCCATGGAAGGAGTGGAAGGTCCCGCCATGGTTTTTCGGCGGAAGGGATGGCCATAATGAGTGTGTGGACGGCGCCAAGGGCAGTCCACGACATGATTTTTGAAAACAGGGGGTGAAATTGATGGAGCAAGAGACAAAGCAGAAGCCATGGACCGGGATCGCTGCCGGGGTCCTGGTCCTGTGCCTGATCCTGAGCCTGGCACTCTCCGACGGCGGAGCGCGGGCGGCCTCGGCGGGGGCGGTGCTGGAGCTCCCCCGGAGCGGCGGAGGGGCTCAGCCGGTCTCAGGCGCCCAGGTGGGGGACAAGGTGGTCCCCCTGGGCCGGGCGGTGGGAATCAAGCTGTTTTCCGACGGCGTGCTGGTGGTGGGCCTGTCGGCGGTGGAGACGGACAGCGGTCCGTCCAGCCCGGGCCGGACCTGCGGCCTGAAGGCGGGTGATATCATCACCCACATCAATGGTCAGGAGGTCAACACCATCGAGGAGGTCCAGGACATCCTGGGTGATGAACAGGGGGATGCCATGACCCTGCGGGCCACCCGGAACGGAAAGCCGGTCCAGCTCTCTGTCCAGGCCATTCAGAATACCCAGGGCAGCTATCAACTGGGCGTCTGGCTGAGGGATTCCATGGCCGGAATCGGTACCATGACCTTTTATGACCCGGACAGCGGGGTGTTCGCTGCCCTGGGCCACGGCATCAACGACGTGGATACGGCCACGCTGATGCCCATGGAGTCAGGGAGCATTATGTACGCTTCTGTGACCGATGTAAAAAAGGGAGAGAGCGGCGCGCCCGGAGAACTCCATGGCAGTTTTGACGTGAACCGGGATCTGGGCGATCTGTATGCCAATACCAATCTGGGAATCTATGGCGTCCTGCGGGACGGAGCGCTCTCCCCTCGCGGGGAGGCTGTGGAGGTGGCCGCCCGGGAAGAGGTGCATGTAGGAGGCGCCACCATCCTGTCCAACATTGCCGGAGAGCAGGTGGAGGAGTATCAGGTGGAGATCACTCACGTTTACCCCGCAGCCGCGGGGGATACCCGGAACCTGATGGTGCAGGTCACCGACCCCCGGCTTCTGGAAACCACTGGAGGAATTGTCCAGGGGATGAGCGGCAGTCCGATCCTTCAGGACGGCAAGCTGGTGGGGGCGGTGACCCATGTCCTGGTCAACGATCCTACCCGGGGATACGGCATTCTGGCGGAAAATATGGTCTCCCAGTGTGTGTGGGAGGAGCAGGCCCAGGTCTCCTGAGTGCCGGCGTTCTGTCGAAAAAAGCGGAAGATACCCGAAAAGTTGATTTCCAAAAAATACCAAAAACATCTTGCATATGCTGTCTGATTATGATAAATTATTGGTGACCGGTCGAAACCCCATAAGGGAAAAACAAGGGCAGGTGCGGAAGCCTGTCGGAAGGGATTTGATTGTGAAAATGGGTGCAAAACGGATTTTGGTCGCCGATACCGGGGAAGAATTTCGCCGGAGCTTTATCGAGACCGTGGCCAGCGAGCCTGACATCCAGGTTTTGGGAGAGACGGGAGACGGGCAGGAACTGGTCCAAATGGTAAAGGAGATGGCTCCGGACCTGGTAGTCATGGAGATCGTGCTGGCCCAGATGGACGGCATCGAGGTGTTGGAGGAGCTGGCAAAGCTGGAGCATCGGCCCAAGGTGCTGATCCTGTCCAGTTTTGCCAAGGGAAGCATGGCCGAGCTGGCCGCCGCCAAGGGAGCGGACCACTATATGACCAAGCCCTGCCGGGTGAGCACGGTGTGTGAGCGCATCCGGCAGCTGACCGGCGAAAATAAAAAGGAAGAAAATGGAGATATCCCCTATAATTTGGAAAATACTGTCACCTCCATCATTCACGAGGTGGGGGTGCCTGCCCATATCAAGGGCTATCAGTATCTGCGGGAAGCCATTCTGATCGCAGTGGCCGATATGGATGTCATCAACGCGGTGACCAAGGTGCTCTATCCTGAGGTAGCCAAGCGGTTCAATACCACCGCCTCCCGGGTGGAGCGGGCCATCCGCCACGCCATTGAGGTGGCCTGGGACCGGGGCGACTTGGAGACGCTTCAAAAATATTTTGGCTATACTGTATCCAATGTGAAGGGGAAACCCACCAACTCAGAGTTTATCGCAATGATCGCCGACCGGCTCCAGCTCCAGCAGAAGGAGATGTGATGCGGGGCGGCAACAGGCGGGGGATCGCAGGGAAAGATCCTCCGCTTGTTATTTTTTCCGCCGTCTGGTATAGTAGCAGGAGCGGCCCGGATGAAAGAGAGCCCGGGCCGGAAGATCAGGGAAGGGAGGTGGGAGTCCATGACGATCCGTTATCAGCCCAGGGGCGTGTGCGCCCGGCAGTTCGAGATCCAGGCGGAAGATGGAATCATCCAGTCTGTACAGGTGACGGGGGGATGCAGCGGGAATCTCCAGGGCATCTCCAGTCTGCTGAAAGGGATGCCGGTGCAGGAGGCGATCCAGCGCATGGAGGGGATCCGCTGCGGGATGAAATCCACATCCTGTCCCGACCAGATGGCCCAGGCGCTCAAACAGTTCCTGTAAAAGAGAAAGGTCCGCGGATCCCGTCTGTGAGACGGGCCCGCGGACCTCTTTTTTTGAATCGGTCGGCAGGTCAGCGGCGCCGCCGGCCATGATAGCTGCCCCGGCGCCCGCCTGCTCCGGCGCCCGCTCGGTAACGGCGGCGCTTACGGAAGACCAGCAGGCGGAGCAGGACGAGGACGGCCACGACCAGGACTGCGGCCAGGATCAGCTTCGTACCGGAGTTGGCAAAAAACTGACGGATCTGCTCCTGCCGATAGAGCAGCTCGGAGCGATCCACAGAGGTGGTGGCCACCAGGTCCAGGGTGCCGAATACCTCCCCGTCGTAGGTGAGGGTCATGGTCCCCATCACCTGCCCCTCCTTCACCGGGGCCTCTACCGTGTCTTGGAACAGGGAAATGGTGGGCTCAATGGCCTCCAGGTCCATATCCACCGGGAGGGTGCGCTCCAGGGTGCCCACCGGCTTGACCAGGACTTGGTTGGCGTCCTGGGACAGGGTGACGTTCACTGCGGCCACGGGGGTGTCCTCCTGGGAGATGGTGGTGCGCTGGAAATTCCGGAAGCCCCATTTCAGCAGGGCGGTGCTCTCCGAGAACTGCTTCAGGTCAGTGGAGCCATCCTCCCGGACCGCCGGCTCCGCTCCCAGGATGACAGCGATCAGATACTCATCCCCGTCCACGGCGGCAGAGACCAGGCAGCGTCCCGCCTCCGGCGTGGTACCAGTCTTGACGCCGATGGCCTTGTCATAGACATAGCCCATGTAGTGCCAGTTGGAGAGGAGGGCGTTGGTGTTGTAGAACTCCCGGGGCTCAGACAGGTTGGTGGCGGGGACGGTGTAGACCGAGGTGCCCACCACCTCCCGGATCAGGTCGTGCTTCAGAGCCTCGCGGGTGAACAGGCAGATGTCGTAGGCGGTGGTGTAATGGTCGTCGTCGTGCAGGCCATGGGTATTGTCGAAATGGGTGCCGGTGCAGCCCAGCTCCCTGGCCCGCTGGTTCATCAGCTCGATAAAGGAGGCTACGTCGCCGCACACGGCCTCGGCCAGGATGTTGGCCGCCTCGTTGGCGGAGGGGAGGAGAAGACAGTACATCAGGTCCTTCACCGAGATGACCTCCCCCGGCTTCAGGTTGGCGGTGGAGCCGTCGGCGGAGAGGTCGAACTGGGAGGTGCTGCTCACCGTGATCATCTGATCCTGGGACAGCTCGCCCCGGTCGATGGCCTCCGACACCAGCAGGGCGGTCATCACCTTTGTGATGCTGGCCGGGTAGGCCTTCTCCCGGGCAGCCTTCTCGTAGAGGATCTCACCGTAATTGGCGTCCATCAAAACGGCATGGCGGGAGGTGATGTGGGGGGCGTCGGCCGCCAGGGCGGAGAAGGGGGCCAGCAGGGTGAGGGCCAGCACAAAGGTGACCAGCAGGGAAGAAAGACGATATTTTTTCATAGGAAAATCCTCATATTTATGATATACTACCATCAGCGCGGGAGCAGAGCGCTCCCGCTCCTGGTGAGATTATAATTACAATCATTATAGCAGGATCTGACGAATTCCGCAACAGCTGGGAGGGAACAACTTGGCCGCCATGACCAGATTTGACAAGATCGTTCTGGGGCTCACCGCCGCCTTTCTGGTGGTGACGGGGGGCTATTTTGTCTCCGGACAGCTGGGGGAGGCGGAGTACCAGGTGACCGTCTCAAAACAGGCGCCTGCGGTCAGCGCCTCCTTGCCGGAGGTGGAGGACGGCTATCCGGACAGCCTGCTGGAGGGAGAGGTCATCGATCTGAATACCGCCTCCGTCGCCGACCTGACCCGGCTGCCGGGGATCGGGGAGAAGCGGGCCCAGGCCATCGTGGACTACCGGGAGAGCAGCGGCCCCTTCCAAAGCGTGGAAGAGCTCACTGAGGTGAAGGGGATCGGCGAGGGCATCCTGGCCCAGGTATATGACTATGTGACAGTGGGGGGACCGGACTCACCCGCTGAGTAAGGAGAAAGACGCAATGGCAAAGATTCTGATCGTGGACGACGAGCGGGTGCTGGTAAAGGGCATCAAGTTCAACCTGGAGCACGAGGGCTACCAGGTCCAGGACGCCTATGACGGAGAGGAAGCTGTGGAGCTGGCCCGGGAGGGGGGGTTCGATCTGATCATCCTGGACGTGATGATGCCCAAGATCGACGGCCTCCAGGCATGCATGCGCATCCGGGAGTTCTCCAACGTGCCCATCATCATGCTCACCGCCAAGGGGGAGGACACGGACAAGATCATCGGCTTCGAGTGCGGGGCGGACGACTATCTCACAAAGCCCTTCAACATCTTGGAGCTGAAAGCCCGGGTGCGGGCTCTGCTCCGCCGGGCCGGGGCTGCCCAGCAGCAGCGAAGCGGCAACGAGCTGGCCGCAGGCCACATTATCCTCAACACGGGGGAGCGGACGGCCAGCCGGGACGGGGTCTCCGTGGAGCTGACCGCCAAGGAGTTCGACCTGATGGAGCTGCTGATGCGCAACCCTGGCCGGGTGTACAGCCGGGAGAACCTGCTGAACGTGGTTTGGGGATATGAGTATATCGGGGATTTCCGCACCGTGGATGTGCATATCCGCCGCCTGCGGGAAAAGCTGGAGCTGGACCCGGCCAACCCGGAGTATATCCGGACCAAGTGGGGAGTGGGGTATTATCTCAGCGCCCGTGGCCCGCGCCGCCTGGAAAACGTTTGAGGAAAGGCGTGTGGAAGAGATGTCAAAGCGAGAAGAACAGGGCAAGCAGGGTGAGCCATCCCTGGAGGAGCTGGGCCATGGAGTGGGATCGCCCTTTTGGGGGGAGCTGCACAGCTTTCTTCGGGAGTCCTATGGGGTCTCCCCCGCTGTGGAGTACAGCGGGTGCAGCCTGGCCCCCGGCTGGAATGTAAAATATCGAGCCAGAGGACGAGCGCTGTGTACCATCTATCCGGATACCGGCACCTTTACCTGTATGATCTCCATCGGACAAAAAGAAGCCCCGGCAATGGAACTGGCGCTCCCTGGTCTGACCGCCTATGTGCGGGAGGTCTATCAGAATTCCAGACCCAGCCGAATGGGGCGCTGGCTGATGATCCGGGTATCGGGACCGGAGATCCTGGAGGATGTCAAAACATTGCTGCGGATCCGGATGCCGGTCCGGGGAGCGGGAAACAAAGGCTGAAAATATCCGGCTTGCGGGAAAAGGGAGGGAGCGCTGTGCGGGAGGAAAAGAAGAAAAAGAGGGGCAGAGTTCCGTTTTTTTCCTCCATCCAGATGAAATACGCCATGAGCTACCTGGCCATCGTGTCAGTGGTGCTGATTCTGCTGAACACCTACCCGGTGCTGGCCTCCCAGGACCTGCTGTTTGGCTCCAAGCGGGATTCGCTGAAGAGCCAGGCTGCGGTGATGGCCTCTGCCCTGATGGAGCTGGAGCTGCTCACCTCGGACCAGGTGGAGCGGGTCATGACCATGCTGGACAGCAGCGGCCTGACCCGGGTAGTGGTCACCGACCCCGCAGGGCTGATTCTGTACGACAGTACCCAGCCCAGGGAGAAGCGTGGGGAGACAGCGGAGACCGCCCCGGTCCAGGAGGAGCCGGAAGAGCCCCAGTACCGCTATGCCCTCTATCAGGAGGTGGTGCTGGCCCTTGGGGGGAATGACGTGACCTGCTCCGAGTTCAGCGGCCAGGTGTTCCGTTCCACGGCGGCGGTCCCCATCGTGTACCGCAATATGACCATCGGCTGCGTCTATATCTGTGAGGAGGACGCGGTCCAGGGCGCGCTGCTGTTGAACTTACAGAAAAATTTGCGGAGCATCTCCCTGGTGGTTGCGGCGGTGACCCTGGTGATGAGCCTGTTTTTCGCCCAAATGCTCTCCTCCCGCTTTACCGCCCTGCTCAGCGCCATCCGCATTGTGGGGGAGGGGGAGTATGGGCACCGGCTCCAGCCCTCGGGCCGGGACGAGCTGGCCCTGCTGGCGGAGGAGTTTAACCAGCTCACTGACCGTCTCCAGACCACGGAGGAGGTGCGCCGGCGCTTCGTATCCGACGCCTCCCACGAGCTGAAGACCCCTCTGGCCTCCATCCGGCTGCTGGCAGACTCCATTCTCCAGAACGAGACCATGGACCAAGTGACCCTGCGGGACTTCGTTTCCGACATCGGGACAGAGGCAGACCGGCTGACCCGGATCACCGAGCACCTGCTGGCCCTGACCCGGCTGGACAGCCTGCCGGCGGCAGAGACCTTCCCGGTGGACGTGTCGGCGGTCACCCGGCGGGCGCTGTCCATGCTGGCGCCGGTGGCGGACGCGGCTGGGGTGGCCCTGGGATCCAATTTGAAGGATAAATGTGTGGTCCAGGGGACGGAGGACGACCTATACCAGATCTGCTTCAACCTGCTGGAGAACGGCATCAAGTACAACCGGCCAGGCGGCCGGGTGATGGCGGACGTGTACCGGGACGGGGACCAGGTCCTTCTGGAGGTATCGGACACGGGGGTGGGCATCCCGGAGGAGGACATGCCCAAGGTGTTCAACCGGTTCTACCGGGTGGACAAGGCCCGCTCCCGGGCCGCCGGCGGCACCGGGCTGGGGCTGTCCATTGTCCGGGACACGGTGCGCCGCCACGGGGGATGGGTCACCGTCCGGGCCCGCCAGCCGGAGGGCAGCGTGTTCACGGTGGGCTTTCCCGCTGTGCCGGAAAAACGGAAGGAGGGAGACCGGGGATGAAGCGGTGGACGATGTGCCTGCTCCTGGGGCTGCTGCTCCTGCTGGGGTCCTGCAGCACTGCCGCGGAGAAGGGCGGATACCAGCTCTATTTCGCCTCCGGTCTGGAGGACGGCAGCGCCATCCTCAGCGAGCCCTACCAGGGGGAGGCGGACCCGGGCCCTCGGGAATTGATGGAGGCTCTGCTCTCCGGTCCCACGGAGGAGGAGCTGAACAGCCCCTTCCCCAGCGGGGTGTCCCTGCGGAGCTGGGGGCTGGAGGAGGGGGTGCTGGTCCTGAATCTGTCGGAGCAGTACGGCGGACTGACGGACATCTCCCTCACCGTGGCCGACTACTGCATCGTCCTCACCATGAGCCAGCTGGACGGAGTGGAGGCAGTGGAGATCAATGTGGCCGGACAGCCGGTGAGCTACCGGAACCACCAGATCCTGACTCGAGAGGAGGCGGTGCTCTCCCAGCCGGGGCGGGGGCAGGAGGCCCCGAATGAAGGGGCTTGACAAAACGGGCGGACCCGTTTAATCTAAACTACATTGTACCGAAGAGCGGCGCCGCCGCTCCGGAGAGAAAGAAGGAATCAGAGCATGAGTCACTATCAGATCGGCACCAACTGCCTGCATGCGGGCTACCGCCCCGGAAACGGGGAGCCACGGAATTTCCCCATCGTCCAATCCACCACCTTCCGCTATGAGACCAGCGAGGAGATGGGCAAGCTGTTTGATCTGGAGGCCAGCGGCTATTTCTATACCCGCCTCCAGAACCCCACCAACGACACCGTGGCGGCCAAGATCTGCGCCCTGGAGGGAGGCACCGCTGCCATGCTGCTCTCCTCCGGCCAGGCGGCCTCCTTCTACTCCATTTTCAATATTGCCTCCTGCGGTGACCATGTGGTGTCCTCCTCCACCATCTACGGCGGCACCTACAACCTGTTTGCAGTCACCATGAAGCGCATGGGCATCGAGTTCACCTTCGTGGACCCGGACTGCACCGCCGAGGAGCTCAATGCGGCCTTTCGGCCCAATACCAAAGCCGTTTTTGGGGAGACCATTGCCAACCCGGCCCTGACTGTGCTGGACATCGAAAAGTTTGCCGATGCGGCCCACAGCCATGGGGTCCCCCTGATTATCGACAACACCTTTGCTACCCCGGTGAACTGCCGACCCTTCGAGTGGGGGGCCGACATCGTGACCCACTCCACCACCAAGTATATGGACGGACATGCCCTCCAGGTGGGGGGGGCCATCGTGGATTCGGGCAACTTTGACTGGACCCGCTATCCAGACAAGTTCCCCGGCCTGTGCACCCCGGACGAGAGCTACCACGGCGTGACCTACACCGAGCGGTTCGGCCTGGGCGGCGCCTATATCACCAAGGCCACCGTCCAGCTCATGCGGGACCTGGGCTCCATCCCCTCCCCCCAGAACTGCTTCCTGCTGAACATCGGTCTGGAGACCCTTCCCCTGCGCATGGCCAAGCACTGCGCCAACGCCCAGGCGGTGGCGGAGTACCTGGAGAAGCACCCCAAGGTGGCGTGGGTCAACTACGCCGGCCTGCCGGGCAACAAGTATTATGAGCGCGCCCGGAAGTACCTGCCCAACGGCAGCTGCGGCGTGGTCTCCTTCGGGGTCAAGGGAGGCCGGAGCGCAGCGGAGACCTTCATGGCCGGTCTGAAGCTGGCTTCCATCGCCACTCACGTGGCCGATGCCAAGACCTGCGTCCTCCACCCCGCCTCCTCCACCCACCGCCAGATGAACGACGAGGAGCTGGCCGCGGCTGGGGTAGCCCCCGACCTGGTTCGCTTCTCAGTGGGCATTGAGGATGTGAAGGACATCATCGCGGACCTGGAGCAGGCGCTGGCCGGGGTGTGACAGGCGTCCCAGCTGGACCCTGAATGCCGAAGGATGGGAAAACTGCCGGAGCCGGATCTTCCGGCTCCGGCGGGACCAGAAGGAGGGACTGTCATGGCAAAGGAAACAGTTTTGCTATACAACTGCGGGGGCGATGAATTTAAGACGCTGCGGGCGCTGCTCATGATGCTCCGGGTCCGGGTCCGCATGGTGGAGCCTTCCCGGTACCACCTGCCCCTGGAGCAGGTGGCCGCCGGAAAAGGCGAAGAGGACCCGAAACAGCAGGCGGATATCCCGGAAGCGATGATGGTCTTCTGTGACCTGGGGCCCGGCAGGCTGGACCAGCTGCTGAACACCATGCGCAGGACGGAGTTTCCGCCTGTGCTCCTGAAGGCAGTGCTGACTCCCACCAACCGGACGTGGGATTCCCGCCAGCTCTGGCAGGAGCTGCGCCGGGAGCACGAGGCGATGCGGGGCGGTCAGGAAACCCAGTAAAAATCCATTGACAAACCCCTGTAAAAATTGTATAATAATCAAGCGGTTCTGAAAGAGCCGCTGATTTGCGGCTGTGCTGGAATTGGTAGACTGGCAAGCTTGAGGTGCTTGTGTCCTATGGGCGTACGGGTTCGACTCCCGTCAGCCGCACCACTCTTTGAGTCCCCGGAGTCCTTGTAAATCAAGGATTCCGGGGCTTTTCTTTTTCTTCTACTAGGTGATTTGTCCGTTGTTTGTCCGTTATGGTTTGAAAAAGCTGCCTCCAACGATGGGAGACAGCTTCTTTTTTATGCCTGTTTCTTTGATAGAAGGTCAGCCACAGCTTCGCTCGCTCTGGCCTGTGCCTCCTCGAAAGTGTGGGCATAGATATTGAGTGTAGTTGTCACTTGGGAGTGACCCAGGGAGGCGGATACTGTTTTGACATCCACGCCGCTGTTGATTAGCAGGGAGGCATTGAGATGTCGGAATGTGTGGATACCTAGAAACCGTTGGCCTGTCTCTTCGCAGAAACGCCGCAGCCAGTGATATGGTGTGTTGGGGTGAATCGGATCTCCCATATCGCCCACAAACAGGCGACCGGAGTTGTGCCACTGATCTCCCAACCGTAGCCGGTCTTGTGCCTGCTCTGCCCGGAGCTGCCGCAGTACGTTAAACACTGGAGCGGGGAGCTTTAATGCCCGGTGGCTTTTTTCGGTCTTGGTATCATCGGTAAATGTTCCACATCCTGCTAGGTATTGAGAAGTCCGCTGCACTTTGACCACGTGGGACTGAAAATCTATGTCCTGCCACTCAAGCCCTAACAGTTCTCCGCGCCGGAATCCGCCATAAATCGCCAAAACAAAGAAGGCCCTGTACTTAATAGGGGCGTGGTCCAAACTTTCAAGAAATGTTTGTGCTTCCTCGACAGTATAGCAATCCCGTTCCGGGGCCTCTCCGGCAGGGATTACCACACGCTTGCATGGATTGGAGGAGATTATTTCAAACCGAAAGGCATAGTCCAGAACAGATGATACAAAGGAGAGATAGTGCTGGATAGACTTCGGGGCAAGTTTTCCGCTTCCCTTTTGGATGGTAAATAGCTCTTTTGTGGCTTTCCCCAGAGTCGTGGAGATCTTCTCTGCTGTGGTTAGGGTTACTCCCTCCCCTCGACACATAGACGATATAGTGGAGCGGGAAACGCCGCTGGTCTCTGCTAGGTCCTTTTGGGTTCTACCCTTCAATATGGCGGATAAATCGGCCTTTGGTTTTGCAAGGTCTCTTTTTGTGCTGATTCCATCCTCCCCCAGGTTATCAATGAATCGCTGGATGTGGCGTGCGGTCAGTTTGTCTAGGCGAATATGTCCGATGGCCTGATAGGTCCGCTCCTCCAACTGGTGAAGCCGTGCCACAGTCCGGGGGCGTAGATTGGGCTCTGCGTATTCTTTGAACCACTGTTCCGCAAAGGCCTGAAACTTGATGTTTCCGTTGCCCACACCCTGGGCCGAACACTTTTCGTCAAACAAAACCGCTTGCCGATTCAGTTCCTTCTCAATCTGCTTCTCCGTCATGCCTGGCTTCGGTTTCCACGTCATGGAGCGCATCACCTGTCGGCCCGATGTGTCATAGCCACATGAGGACCGAATAAGGTAGCTTGTTCCCGTCTTGCCCTCTCGCTTCTTGATCGTGGCCACAGGTCATTCCTCCTTATTTGGCCCCGCAGGAGCGCCGTTGTCCCGCTCCATAGTCTCCGCTATGGCCCGGTTCACAAAGCCGTTGACGGACTCGCTGTGGGCCTCTGCGTGGGCTTTGATGATCTCTTTCTGTCCTTTCGGGACGGTTAGGTTTATGCGGTCATAATTCTCACTCATATACTTATTGACGGCTTTTTGCTGTGCCTTTGATACTGGCATGCTCTCACCTCCAGGGGGTGTCTTGAAATAGGGACACCCTTTCCATTATGGCTCTATTATAGCACATTTGTCTATCTGTGTATATATACATATTGTATATATCTGCGTAGATATATTTGGCTACTGTGCGCATTGATATATCTGCACAGATATATTATAATAAGACCATAGCGAGAGGTCAAATGGTGCTGAAGCAATAGGCACCAGGCAAGAGCGGGCAATCGGCCAATGGAGCGCTGAATCGTAGACCAGCCCAACCCGCCGCCTCTGCAAGTACCTTGACAACCGAATACCGACACCGTATAATCTGAGCAAGGAGTGATGATGATGGTAGACAAAGAGCTGCTAGAGGCCATCGGCCAGATGATGGATGAAAAATTCGATCAGAAATTACAACCCATCATTGATCGGCTGGACAAGCTGGAGGAATCCAATGAGGAAGTCCGTGATGGAGTAAACGCCCTTCTGGAATGGGCGGAGGAGTGTGGGAATGTGATCAAGTTCCCGCTTCCAAAAGTAAAGTAAGTACACAAATCAGGCGGTGCCGGTGTTCGGTGCCGTCTTTTATTTTGCGAGGGTAAGTGTATGCCCTCGCTTTTTCATGCGTTCAATTTCAGGACGGCAAAAAGGCGGGGTTTAGCCCCCACCCTCTTGCTCGTCTCGCTCCATCCGCTGATCTATCGCCGAGACTATATATTGATTCATGCTCTCGCCAGCGGTGGAGGCAGCGGCCTTTATATCGTCCTTCTTGCCTTTAGGCATCCTAATTCTAATTTCGTCCAGCTTTTCAAGGTATTTAATTGATGCTTTTTTCTGTGCTTCACTGACTGACATATTGCTCACCTTCCGGGGGCGTCCTGAAATGAGACATACCCTCTTTATTGTGCCTCTATTATAGCATATCTGTCTATATGTGTCCATATAAAAATGCAACAAATATGTGGGAACATATTTAGCTGTTCTGTCAATAGATTTATATGGGAACATATAGTATAATAAGACCGTAGCAAGGGGGGACACCCCAAGCGGGACAAGCGAAAGTGGACGATAGGATCAAGACCACTACATAAGACCGGAACGGGATACAGAATGAGCCCTGCAAGATGGGAGTCCCCTGTAAAGCCCACCGGCGCTTGTCCCAGAGAAAACAAGGAGGAAATTTGTAATGAGCACAAACGAATTAGAAAGCAAGGTCCGGGAGCTGCGCCAGCTGCAAGCCCTGATCGCAGAGGCTGAGGCAGAGGCGGAAACCATCAGGGACGCTATAAAGGTGTTTATGGGCGATTCTGGGGAGTATAGAATCACATGGAAGCACGTAACTTCCACCAGAATGGACACAGC